>CAZGCX010000096.1:0-9273 GCA_964524585.1 uncultured Anaerolineaceae bacterium | reverse complement strand
CCCTACCGGCATCGTCTCTGCGGACGCCGTCGGACAAGGTCCTGGCGAGTTGAGCTGCCAGACTGGAGGTGGAAATCTCATCTCCCAGCAACCGGGCCAACGAGCCCTCGAACAGCTTCTCAAGTTGACCTTCGAGCTTGGAGAATTGCTCGCGCATCAGCGGCATTATAAACGCAAAGTCCAATGGGCCAGTTGAGGTGCCTCGGGTGCCTACTTCCGAGACTTGTCAATGGCCAATCTCCGCTCAGCAGAGCGGCAGGTCTGGCTTCAAGCAGTTCAGGTTAATTCGAGGCTGAAGTGCAGCGGGGCTAGACGGTTGAGGGCTCCTCGCCGAAATCGTGCGTAATCTCTTCGGAGGGTTTCATCTCGATCGTTGACAGATCCAGTGGGGTAACCTGATCGCGATCGGCGCCGGACTTGAAGGGCGGTTTGTATTGTGGGGTTACGTCTGGCGGGCCCGCTTCATCTTCGTTGTAGATCAACTGCACCATGGCCAGCGTCACCACGTCGCCCGGCTGCAGAACGGACTCCTGGATCGATTTGCCATTGACTCGAGTGCCGGCAGTAGAGTTTAGATCGTAGAGCACGAAGCGCCCGCCACGCACCCGCAGCTGGGCATGGCGCCGAGAGATGTGCGGATCCTCGAGCACCAGCTGGTTGTCCAGCCGCCGGCCGATGTTGATCAAGGTGCGATCGAGCGGGAAGTGCTGGCTGCCGTCGATCATGAAGAACGCGCCGCGCGGTGGTGATTCGGCCGCTTCCTTGTCATCGGTCTCGGCGGCCTCCTTGACCGGATCACTGCTGCGCCATGCGATCACCCGAATCTGAGCCCGATTGAGGGTCGGATCGGTCGCCAATGTAATGTGGGGCTCCCGGGTGAAACGGTACTGGGCGGCCATGAGCGAGGTCCGCAAGGCATCGGTCAACCGGGTCTGCGGCGTGGTATCCAGCTTGGTTAGCGCGTCGTAGTCCTTAGGATGCATGCTGAGCGTGTATTGATCGGGCGCGAACGGCGGACCGTTCTCGGTCATCTTGGAGCCCGCCTGAATCTCGCGCGCCAACATGGCGGCGATCGCTTCACGCTCGAATTTCCCCCTTGGAAGCGCGGCCATCAACTCGTCGACGAACCCGTCGAGTTGCTCCTCAAGCTGCTTGAGCTGCTCTCCCATCAGGGTCATTATACAGAATCCGACCCCCTCTACAACCACGGCCCTGCTCCTATGGTCTGGCCCGATTCGGGCTCCCGGCGGGCCGGTTCTGGCCGCTCGCATCAGCAGACTACTGCATACAAACGCCGACGATATACTAGCAATATGGACTACGAAGAAGTCGAACACACCGCCGACTGGGCGCTGCGGGTGCGCGGTGCCACGCTGGCCGAGCTGCTGGTCAACGCCGCAAACGGTCTGATGGATCTGGCTGGCGTCGAGCTTGAGCCCCGCCGCGGGAGTCGGCGAAAGCTTGAGATCAGCTCGCTCGACCGCGAGTCGCTGCTGGTGGACTTCCTACAAGAGCTGGTGCTGGCACTCGAGCTGCGGTCGGCCGGCTTCCAACAGATGCAGATCGAAACCGACGACATGCAATCGCTCTGGGGCTCGGTTCGGGAGGTCCCGGTGAAACAGTTAGCAAAGCCGGTCAAAGCGGTTACCTACAATGATCTGGAGATCGAGCGCGGACAGAATGGCTATGCCGCCACGGTCGTGTTCGATGTATAGACCGCCGACCCGCGCCATCCAGCGCTCAGGGGCCAGCCGGAGCACTTCGGTCAGCCAAGTCGCGTCGCCTGCAGCCTTCATCCGTCGAATGGTTCGGCCGTGATTCGGAAACAGGACTTCATCCAACGCAGCCCGTTCTTGTGGGAGATCCCCAAGTCCTTCCGGGACGATATGCGGGTGCCGGTGCGGCTGTTCGCTGACGAGCGCCTGCTAGAGGCGGCGCTGGAGGACAAGTCACTTCAGCAGGCTGTGAATGCCACCACCTTGCCCGGCCTGGTCGGCCACGTCACGGTGATGCCCGATGTGCATCAGGGCTACGGCTTTCCAATTGGCGGGATCGCGGCCAGCGAGCTCCCCAGCGGAGTGATCTCACCGGGAGCGATTGGCTACGACATCAACTGCGGCGTTCGGTTGCTGGCCAGCCAGGTGGAATTCGAACGGGCGCAATCCGACTTGCCGGAGCTGGCGAGTGCACTCTACCGCAACTGCCCCAGCGGTGTGGGGGTCAAAGGCAGCGTTCGACTGAGCGCCAAGCAACTCGATCGAGTGTGCCGCGAGGGTTCGCGGTGGGGGTTGTCCAATGGCTATGCGAATGAAGACGACCTGGCGCGAACCGAGGAGGGCGGTCGCATTGGGGGCGCCGATCCGGCTGCGATCAGCCCGCGCGCTAGAGACCGCGGCCGGCCGCAACTGGGCACGCTAGGCGCGGGCAACCACTTCGTCGAGGTCGATCTGGTGGATCAGGTCTTCGACCCGCAGGCGGCGGCGGCCATGGGTCTTTCTGAGGGGTGCCTGGCGGTGCAGATCCACTGCGGTTCGCGCGGGTTCGGCCACCAAGTGTGCAGCGACTACGTGCGGGAGTTCCAGCCCGCCCTGCAGCGCTACAACATCCAGCTGCCGGACCGGGAGCTGGTCTGCGCCCCGCTCGACTCGCCCGAGGGCAGGCGCTACCTGGCGGCGATGGCATGCGCCGCAAACTACGCCTTCGCCAACCGACAGATCATGGCCGACCATGTCCGCCGCTCATTCGAAGAGGCATTGGGCGGGCGTGTGCCAAATTGGGACCTGCGCCAGGTTTACGACATCGCCCACAATATGGGCAAGATCGAGCAGCACCAGCTGGAGGGAAGGTCGGTGAGGGTATGTGTGCACCGCAAAGGGGCGACCCGCGCCTTCGGCCCAGGGTACGAGGGGCTGCCGGATGAATACCGGCAGCTCGGCCAGCCGGTGTTGGTGCCGGGAAGCATGGGCACCGCCTCCTGGGTGCTGCTGGGCACTGAGGGCAGCATGCAGCAGTCCTTCGGTTCGACCTGCCACGGCGCCGGCCGGACCATGAGCCGCAGCAAGGCCAAGCGCACCGTGCGCGGGGACCAGCTGCGGGAACAGCTCGAAGGGCGAGGCATCAGCGTTCGAGCCGGGTCGCTGCCGGGGCTGGCCGAGGAGGCGCCACGCGCCTACAAGGACGTAGACGCGGTAGTCAACGTGGTCGCCAGCGCCGGGATCGCAAAGAAGGTCGCCAGGCTGAGGCCGGTGGCGGTCATCAAGGGCTGAAGCCCTGACCCGGCCGAAGTCCCTGAGGGGCTGAGGCCGGTGGCGGTCATCAAGGGCTGAAGCCCTGACCCGGCCGAAGTCCCTGAGGGGCTGAGACCTCGACCCAGACCAACCGCTCGGCGATTCGTGCCGGCGCCGCTGTTTGCCGGTCCGTCTCCCTCCAGACCAAGTCTTCGCCCAGAGATCCGGGGTTGACAAACCCCAGCCCATCGGTAAAATGAACTTCATCGTTCAAATAGTTTCCAATGGTCAAAACACATACACTGACTCCGCTGCACATCATTGATGACCTGGACGCCCTGCGAGTGCTCGCCGATCCACTTCGCAATCACATTCTTGAGCTGCTGATCCTGGATCCGATGCCAGTGAAGCAGATCGCGCAGCGATTGGGCCTGGCGCCCAACAAGCTCTACTACCACGTCAATCTGATGGAGGAGCACGGCCTGATCGAAGTGATCGACACCCGGATGGTGTCTGGGATCCTGGAGAAAACCTACCGATCCGTCGCCCAGAGCTTTACCGTCGATCGGCGCTTGTTGTCGGCCACTAGCGGGCAAGGTCGAGCGAGCTTGCACAGCGCGATTTCAGCGGTGATCGACAGCACCCGCGATGATCTGCTGCGCTCGATCGAGATCCGCTACGCCGAAGACGATCCGGATGCGCCTCCCAAACGCCGTTCGGCTATGGTGAACCGATCGCTCAAGCGGCTGACAGAGGCGGATGCCAGGCGGTTCAGGCGTCGACTCCGGAAGCTGGTCGAAGACTTTGAGAGCGCGCCAGAACCGGACCCACAGGCTCAGACCTTTGCACTGACGATTGCCTACTACCCGAGTTTCTACTTCGCCAAGGAAGAGACCTCCGATGAATCCTGAACTCAGTACGACCGAACCGAAGGGCATGCGAACCTTCGTTATCATTTGGGCCGGCCAGGTGGTCTCGATCGTTGGCTCCGGCCTGACCAGTTTTGCGCTGGCAGTGTGGATCTTCCAGCGGACCGGCAAGGCCACCCCGTTTGCGCTGGCCGCCCTATTTGCCACCCTGCCGCAAGTACTGGTCTCGCCGATCGCCGGGGTCGTGGCCGACCGTTTCCCTCGCCGCTGGATCATGATCCTGGCCGACAGTGGCAACGCCCTGGTCTCTCTGGCGGTGCTGATCATGCTGCGCGGCGGAGATTTGCAGATCTGGCAGATCTACCTGATCGTGGCGATCGGTTCGATCTTCAGCGGGTTCCAAGAGCCAGCCTACACCGCCTCGATCACGATGCTGGTGCCTAAGCAGCACTACGCCCGGGCCAGCGGAATGGTGCAGATGGCCTCGGCGCTCGCGAGCCTGGTCTCACCGCTGCTGGCCGGTGTACTGTTCGTGGCGATCGGCCTGCCGGGAATCGTGCTGATCGACTTCGTGACCTACTTCTTCGCGGTGGGTGCCTTGCTGTTCACTCGCATTCCGGATCCGGCCGCCCGCGGAGCCGAGCAGGATGAGCAGCGCTCGGTGTGGTTCGATCTGGCATTCGGTTGGCGGTATCTGAGGGCCCGGGTCGGATTGTTGGGGCTGCTGATCTACTATGGATTCGTGAACTACATGGTCAATGGCGCCTTCGTGCTGCTGGGGCCGCTGGTGCTCAGCTTCGGCAGCGCCGCAACGCTCGGCGTGGTGCAGACGGTTATGGGAGTCGGATTCCTGGTGGGGAGTATCGTGATCAGCACCTGGGGTGGACCGAAACGCAAGATCCGAGGGGTGATGACCTTCATTGGGATCGCCGGATTGGGGCTGGGAGTGATCGGATTGCAAGCCTCGGCGGTGGTGATCAGCGCCGGGATGCTGATGCTGGCGGTCATGGTGCCGATGGCTTCCGGCACCAGCCAGGCGATCTTCTTGAGCAAGGTGGAACCCTCCGTACAGGGCCGGGTTTTCGCCATGCGAAGCATGGTAGCCCGCTCCATCACACCGCTGGCCTTCCTCACCGCTGGCCCGCTTGCCGACCGGGTGTTCGAACCGCTGATGCAGCTCCCCAGCTCACCAGTGCTCTCGGGCATCGGCGACTTGATCGGAACTGGGCCCGGCCGGGGCGTTGGGTTGATGTTTATTTTGGCGTCGGTGCTGTCGGTGATCGTGACCGGGATCGCCTACGCCTACCCGCGCATTCGACTGATCGAGGATGAACTGCCGGATGTAGTAGTTGAAGCTGGAAGCGAGCGGGAACCGGGAGCCGTTCCGGCTGCCGCGACCGGAGTGGCAGGCGACTAATCGGCGGGCACCAGCTTCAGGAAGCGCCGTTTGCCGACCTGCAGGACCACGCTGACGCCGACCTCCAGCCGGAGATTCGGGTCATCGACCGGCTCTTCACCCAGTCGCACGCCGCCCTGCTCCACCAGCCGACGCACCTGACTGCGGCTGGCCACCAACCCAGATTCGACCAGCACATCAGTAATGCTCGCGCCGGGCCCGACCGGGTACTCTTGTAGCTGCTCAGGCAGACCGCCTCGCTGAAAAATCTGACGGAATTCCGACTCGGCCGCCTCGGCTAACGGCTCCCCGTAGTAGATGGCGACGATCTCACGCGCCAAGCTCATCTTTACGTCCCGCGGGTGCGCCGAGCCGCCTTCCAACCCGCGCTCCAAATCCGCGATCTGATCCGGGCCCCAACGGGTCGCCAGCCGGAAGTACTCTCCCATCGCCTTGTCGGGCACGCTCATCACTTTGCCGTACATGTCCTCCGGGGTCGTGTTGAGCGGGATGTGATTGCCGAGCGACTTGCTCATCCGGATCTCGCCGTCGGTGCCGGGCAGGATCCCCAGGATCACACCGATGTTCGGCTTCTCTCCCAGCGACTCCATGAGCTTCCGGGCGGCAGTGATGATGTTGAAGAGCTGGTCGGTGCCGCCGACCTGTACGTCGGTTCGCATGTGATAAGCGTCGTAGGCCTGCATGATCGAGTACAGGAATTCATGCTGGTAGATCGGGTCTTCGGCCTGGAACCGGTCACGGAACGACTCCCGCCCCAAGAACTGCTGCACCGTGAAATTGGAGGTCAGCTTGATCAGGTCGGCGAAGGTGAGCTTTGAAAGCCACTCGTCGTTGTAGCGAACCTTCGTCTTTTCCCGGTCCAGGATAGCAAACGCCTGCTCAGCGTAGGTCTGGCCGTTAAGAGTGGCTTGCTCCAGCGAGATCTGCTCACGCAGTTTGTCTTTGTCAGAGGGATCGCCGATCAGCGAAGTAAAGCGGCCGATCAGAAATGTCACGTCGTGGCCGAGCTCCTGGAACTGACGCAATTTGCGAATCGGCACCATGTGCCCGATGTGCAAATCCGAAGTGCGGGGGTCGAAGCCGCAGTACACCCGCAGCGGACGCCCCTCGCGCTCGGCCTCGATCAGTCGTTCCCTGAGCTCGGCCTGCATCGCGGAGCGCAGCGACCGATCGCCGTATTCGGTGCCCTGCATCAACAGGGCGACCTGTTCATCAATCGATGGATTTGCCATTTGTGCAGTGCTACACCGCGGCTGCAGCAGCGGTGAGCTTCCGAATGATACCCGCGGATCAGTTTCCGGTGCGAGTTGGCAGGCAGCTGCGACAACAGCCTGAATCGCGGCTCGCTGCACGGTCGAGGCCCATCCATTGGGTTGGATTGTGATTGCTAGCGCGTTAGGTGGAGACTTCGACGAACTCGCCCAGGAGGTCCTTGAGCTCGGCAGAGGAGAAGGGCTTGGCCAGAAAGCCGTCGGCGCCGTGCTCGATGGCGGCTGACTTGTCTTCTTTGGCAGTTCGAGCGCTGACGACCACGATCGGGATCTTGCGCCATTTGCGGTCGGCGCGCAGCCGGTCGATGAAGGACAGCCCGTCCATTTCGGGCATCTTCAGGTCGAGCAGAATGAGATCGGGCTTGCGAGCCCGCAATCGGAAAAGTGCATCGCCGGCATCGTAGGCAGTATGCGCCTCGAGCCCGTACTTCTCAAGTAGCTCCCCGAGAAGATCGACGTACGGTCGCTCGTCATCAACGATCAAAATAACCGGCTTCAGCATACTCCAGCCTCTGTCCTGTGACGGTCCGCCGGCCCCGGCCTAGTCTAAGTGCCCAGGCGCTGCTCAAAACGCGGCCAGCGGGAGTTCCCCTAAGCTATTCTAGGTGGCCAGAGCGGGAGCGAACCTTACAGCGGCCTTTCAATGGCCAGCCGCCACGGCGGGCCGACATCAGGCCACGCCGAGGACGGGCGACCTGAAGCGTGCCAAGCGCCCTTCGGGCGCCCTGACGTATAATCGCCGACGCAGTGAGTGCCAAGATGCTTTCAAGCGCCGAGATCCGACAGTCCTTCCTCGACCACTTTGCCGCCCACGGCCACACCATCGTGCCGTCGATTCCGCTGGTCCCAGGTAGCGACGAGACACTGCTGTTCACCAATTCCGGCATGGTGCAGTTCAAGGACGTCTTTCTGGGCACCGGCCAGCGCCCCTATACCCGGGTCGCAGACTCGCAGAAGTGCATGCGGGTGGCCGGCAAACACAACGACCTGGACGATGTCGGCCGGGACGATTCGCACCACACCTTTTTCGAAATGCTGGGGAACTGGTCCTTCGGGGACTACTACAAGCGTGAAGCGATCGGGTGGGCCTGGGAACTGCTGATCGAGAAGTGGGGGCTGCCCAAAGAGGCGCTGTACGCGACTTGCTTTGAGGACCAGCTGGGCGAGATCCCTCGCGACGACGAAGCGGCCGAGATCTGGGCTCAGCAGCCCGGATTCGACCCAACTCACATCCTGTTTTTCGGGCGCGACGAAAACCTGTGGGAGATGGCGGAAACCGGCCCAATTGGACCCGACAGCGAAATCCACATCGACCTCGGTCCAGAACAGTGCAACATGCAGGGGGTTGAGGGCCACCAGTGCCAGGTGAATGGTGATTGCAGCCGCTTCCTGGAACTGTGGAACCTAGTATTTATCCAGTACAACCGCACCAGTCCGACCAGCATCGAGCCGCTGCCCATGAAGCACGTCGACACCGGCATGGGTTTCGAGCGGATCGTGTCCGTGCTGCAAGGGACGTATTCCGACTACAAGACCGACTTGTTTGAGCCGATCATCCGCGCCACCCAACAACTGGCCGGCCACAACCAGGACGAGCTTCAACAGAACTGGACCCCCTACCGGGTGATCGCCGATCACACCCGGGCGGCCGCCTTCCTGATCGCCGACGGAGTGGTTCCCGGCAATTTGGGGCGCAACTACGTGACGCGCATGATCATTCGACGGGCCAGCCTGTTTGGAGGCAAGCTGGGATTCAATCAGCCGTTCATGGCCAAGGTGGCCGATGTGGTGATCGAGCAGTACGGCCAGGTCTATCCGGAGCTGACGCTGAACGCTGCATCCATCCGCAGCATGATCACCGAAGAAGAGCAGCGCTTTGCACATACGGTAGAAGGTGGAATCGCCCGGCTGCACGAACGGCTGGATGAGCTGCAGGCCGCCGGGGATCAGCTGCTGCCCGGCGAGGCCGCCTTCGACCTGTATGCTACCTTCGGGCTGCCCTTTGAGATCACCCGCGATCTGGCGCGGGAGCGGGGAATGCAGACTGACGAAGCCGCGTTCTTTCAGTCCATGGAGCACCACCGGGAGGTCTCCGGGGCAGAGCTCGGTGCCGACCTGGGTACCGACCACACCACCGAGTACCGGCAATTGCTCGACGGGCTGCGCGCCGCGGGCGGGTTCGAGGGCGTTCGCCACGATCCATATTCCGGCCTGGAAGTCGAAGGTCCGTTGCTGGCGATGGTCGCCGACGGCCAGCCGATTGACACGGCGGGGCCGGGCGACTCGGTGGAGCTCGTGATTCCTGAGACGCGGTTCTACGTGGAGGCCGGCGGACAGGTGTCCGACACCGGCACAATCGTTTCGGCCGGCGAACCGCGCTGGGAAGTCGAGGTCCAGGACACTCGCAAGCCGATTGACGGTTTGGTGCTGCATTCGGGGACAGTTCGCGCCGGGACTCCCAAGATCGGAGACATGGTGATTGCCCGGGT
>CAZGCX010000095.1:0-9299 GCA_964524585.1 uncultured Anaerolineaceae bacterium | reverse complement strand
CCAATGCGGTGGGTCTCGCCCGGATCGACCACCGGCAGCGACCATCGATAGAGCCACTTCGCCTCCGCCGAGTCCATGTTCACACAACCGTGGCTCTTGGGACGGCCGAAGTCGTTGTGCCAGTAGGTTCCATGGAAAGCAACCCCAGTCGTGGTGAAGAAAGATACCCAGGGCACGCCGGGCAACTCATAGGCCTGTAGACTGCTAGTAATATGGCCATCGCCCATGTGGCGGCTGGGCATCTTGACTTCCACGTAGAACCGGCCGCTGGGAGTGATGGTCGGAATTCCGTTTTCGCGCGGGCGAGAGTCGGGGATGCCGCTCGAAATCCGGGTGCGAAAAACCAGCTCATCGAACTCGTAGCAGAACAGCTCTTGATGCCGCAGATCGACCTGAATCTGCTTGTAGCGCAACGGGATCTCGGGCGAGATCGGCGCAATCTCAGACTGTTCGACCTGCCGCATGTGTTCGGCTCGTACGTAGTACTTGATGCGCACCAGATCGTCGAAGATCTCGTACCAGTGCCGGCCGTCTTCGCCCCTAAGGGAATCAGTTATCCAAAAGGTCGATTGGAAGTACAGGCGATAAATGGGATCAGAGAGCGGGTCTGGCTTGCGGTACACCCGAGTGTACGGAACCGAGACCTCGAACAGTGTGCCGCCCGGCCTGATCCGCTGCACCACCGGCTGTGGATTCCAATCCACCAATTGCAGGTGGCCGGAGTGAAGGTAACCGTCCATGGTCTCATACCAGATCGGGTTGTGGGTGGGCCCGTCGTCTGAGTGTTCCCGCTTGAGTAGGGTGACCAGGTCATCTCGGGTGAGGCGCTCCCGGGGTGGGGACCGAAAGCTCGGCTCCGAGTACAGGCCGATCCAATCCACCGTGACGCGGCCAAGGCCGAGTCTCGGGATCGCGGACATCGGGTCAGGCGGCCGGAAGGCCAGCCCGCCTGCCGAGAGCGCTCCAAGCTTGATGAATTCTCGTCGATTCAAGGGGACCACAGCATGAGGATTCTAAAGGGTGGGCCGCACGGCGTAAATGGTAGAATCCGGCCGCTCCGCCCGCTGGCCCACGGTTGATTTGGCCCGCGGTGCATTGTCTAGTCCATGCGGACCTTCATCGCGATCGAGCTACCCGACCAACTCAAGCACCATTTGGATGAGGCCATCGTCAGCTTGCGGCAACTGCCAGGCGCCGAGTTGGTTCGTTGGTCTCCCAGCGAGACGGTGCATCTGACGCTGAAGTTCCTGGGAGATGTAAGCGGTGAGCAAGTCGAGGCCGTACAGCAGGCGCTGGAGGGTGGTCTGGCAGGGAAAGACGGTATTTCCTTCAGAATCGGCAGATCCATCGGGTGTTTTCCGAACTGGCGTCAGCCACGCGTATATTGGATTGGGGTAGAGGGCGACCAGGGGCGGCTGGCCAAGACCAACTCAGTCATCGAGGGTAGTTTGGCCCCGCTGGGCATCAAGCCGGAGGGTCGGCCATTCCATCCCCATCTGACAATCGGACGAGTCAAGCGGCATACCGTGGGCAAACTGCTCGCCGAGCTTTCGGAGCAGCTGCGCAATCATGAATTTGAGGAGTTGGGCGAGGTTCAGGTGCGGGGGGTGAGCCTAATGAAGAGTGACCTTCGGCCGACTGGGGCCGTGCACACCAGAATTCACGCGGTTGAACTGGGCCCGGTCGGACCGTGAAGCGTCAGCGGGGGTTCGATTGGCAGATGTTGGTCGCCATCGCTCCGCCAACCGCAGTCGAATTGGCACTGCAGGGAGACAACTGATCGACACTCCACAAGCTGCCCTGGACCTTGCGCACACCATCGTGAACACTTTGGATGAGAAGAAGGGTGAGGACATTCTGTTGCTCGACATCAGTGAGGTATGTAGCTTCACCGATCTCTTCGTGATATGCACCGGAGCGAGCGAGCGCACCCTCAAGGCCCTGTCTGGCGAGGTGCAGCGAAGCGTGAAATCACTGCATAAGCGCAAACCGCTGCAAGTCGAAGGCGACTCATCAAGCGGCTGGATCTTGGTTGACTACGGGGAAGTGATCCTGCACCTGTTTTCAGAGGCCCTGCGAAAATACTATGGCCTCGAGGAATTGTGGAACGCGGGGAAGGTGCTGCTCAGGATCGCCTGAGTGAGCTAATCGGAACCCGGGTGCTCGAAGATCCAGCGATCGCTGTTCCGGTTCCAACCATGCAGCTCATCTGATTCGAACCACAATCCGATCTCAGCGGCCGCCGTGTCTTCCGCGTCTGATGCGTGAGTCAAGTTGCGACCGATTTCGAGACCGAGATCATGCCGCACCGAGCCGGGATCCGCCTGCTGCGGATTGGTGGCTCCCATCGTATGGCGGACAGCCTCGATTGCGTTCGGACCCTCCCAGACCATAGCCAGAACAGGCGAAGCCGTGATGTAGGCGATCAACCCCTCATAGAACGGTTTTCCCAGATGGATCGTATAGTGCTGTTCCGCAAGCTCCTGGGATACCTGGACTAGTTTGGCGCCGACGAGCTTGAGCCCGCGACGCTCAAGCCGCCCGACGATTTCACCGATGAAGCCGCGCTGCATGGCATCCGGTTTCAGCAAGACCAAAGTCTGTTCCAATCATTCCTCCACAAAATGAAACTCGGGGAACGCCCGAGTTTAGTTGAACGCCGATGCCAACCGGGGATGGCTTAAGCGACCTCCATCCCCTTGCGGTAGGCATCGATGGCTTCGGCAGACTGATCGTTCTTCATATAGGCATCGCCCAGCGTCTGCCACAACGCGGGGTCGTCGGGCGTGCGGTCGACGGCCATGCGCAGGTCTTCGATCACCTCATCCAGCAGTTGCTTGCGTTTGATCAGCCCGCCATAGAGCTGAATGGCCTCATCCAGTTCACCCGATGCCAGCGCCTGGCGAGACTGCTCCAGCGTGAGCTCCTTGTCCGGCTTGCCTCGCGCTGCGGCCGGTGCTGGCTCTTGCGCAGCTATGGCCTCGGCGGGTGAGGGGGTTGCGGAGGGTTCAGTCTCAGCCGCAGGTGCTCGGGTTGGTTCGGCGGGCGGCGTAGTGGGTTCAGCGGGCGGTACGGCTTCGGCCGGTGGCGCGGGGGCCGCGGGTGCTGCTTCTGCTGGGGCTGCGGGCTGCACAGGTACGGCCTCGGTCGGTGGCGCGGGGGCCGCGGGTGCTGCTTCCGACGGTGCTGCGGGCTGCATGGGTACGGCCTCGGTCGGTGGCGCAGGGGCCGCGGGCTCTGCCTCTGCTGGGGCTGCGGGCTGCATGGGTACGGCCTCGGTCGGTGGCGCGATGGCCGCGGGCTCTGACTCTGCTGGGGCTGCGGGCTGCACAGGTACGGCCTCGGTCGGCGGCGCTGCCTCCACCGGGGCCACGGGCTCCATAGCCTCCGGTTCGTTTGGAGGTGCAGGGGGCTGGGGCGCGGCTTCGGCTGGCGATGGCGGCATTGGTGGCTGAGCAGCGCTGGGAGCCTCCGGCTTTTGGTCGGCTGCCCTCATCAGCCACTCGGGCAATTCATCTTCAGTCGCAGGTTCCTCATCCGCTCCGGCGTCCCTGCCGGTACCTGCCGCTGCAATCGGCTGCTCGTCTGTGGGCGGAGCTGCAGCCTGAGGCTGAATGGTGGGCTCTGCAGGCTCCATCGAAGCTGCTTCAAGCGCCGCTGCCTCGGCTCGCAGTTCTTCCGGACGCGTGCGAATGGTAACCGCTCCGGGATCGATCGGCGGCTCAGTGATTGCCTCCGGCTCACCGGCTTCCCCGGTGGCGGCTTCCGTGCCCTCCAGATCGATCTTCGGCAGGGGCTGGGTAGCCATCCGGGTTAGCCAATCCGGCGCACTGTCTTCCGCACTCGGGACCTCGGCCTTGGCCGGTTGCTCGGCTGCTGCGGCGCGCTGCGCCGGTTTTTGCGTCGTGGCGGACGGAGGCAAACTGACGTCGACGTCCAGTCCGCGCTGCTCCGCAAGCTGCTCAAGCCATTCCAGCCCCTCCTGCGGTTCATCGGGAATGTCACGCTGCTCCATGACAGGTGTACCGGCTTCGGTTTGCGCCGCCTGCTGAACAGAGTCAGGGATCTGGGTTTGTTCCTGGGCCGCCGCCAGGTCTTCCAGCCAACTAATGACTTCATCATCGACATCCGCCGGCGCTGTGCCGCCGGCCGTCGGCGCTTCGGGCGCGAGCTGCTCGATGGGCTCTGGCACAGGTTCGGGCTCGATCTCGACGGCCGGCTCGGAGACCTGCTCGCCAATATCTCCAAGCCAGTCGGCCGCGCCGCCGCTTGGGGTAGCGCGTTCCGGCTGCTCGCCGATTCCCTTGAGCCAATCGGGGGCGCCGTCGTCGATGGGCTCGGCAGCGAGCTCCTCGTCGACCCCTTGCAGCCAATCCGGGGCGCTATCTTGGATTGGCTCTGCCTCGGTCTCATCGCTGGCGGCCGGCACCCAATCGGTAGCGCCCTCTTCGACCTCGACCCCATCATCGGAGGGCTGCGGGGACTCCGGAGCGCTTTCCTCCACCGCTGCCAATTCAACCTCATCGCCACCGGTACCCTGCAGCCAATCCGGGGGAGCAAAACCGTGCGGCGGGGTCTCCATCTGGGCCGCTGCAATCTCGAATTGATCGGCTACTTGCGAGCCAGATGCCGGCTCTTCCGGCTCTGGCTCCGGCACGGGGGCTTCGGGTTCCGCCACCGCAGCCGCGGCTTCCTCAGACTCCTCGACCGGTTCAAGATCTGGCTCCGCAATCTGGCGCAACCAATCCGGGGCGTCTGCCGCACGCTCGCTGGCGCTTTCCTCAGCTCCTTCTTCAGCCAGGCCGCGCAGCCAATCCGGAGTATCGCCGACTGCCTCGGCAGCGGCCTCGGCATCTTCGCCTAGCCAGTCCTCCGTCTGTTCTGATTCCTCTTGCATCCAGTCGGGCGGCTCGCCGCGATCGGCGGGTTCGCCTTCCGTGGTCATCTCGGCCAGCAGCTGATCCGAATCAACCGATGTTGGCGGCTGGGATACCACTTCGCTCAACCACTCAGGTGGCTCCGAGGCTGCGAGTTCACCTTCTTCCGCATCGACCTCGGCGGGCGCCTCCGCCGAGTAGGCGGCCATGGCATCGTCGCGGCGGCTATCTGGGAGCGCCTCCCACTCCTCGGCGAACGAGGCCAGGTCATTTGCGGGTTCGGCGGCTGCCTCATCAGATTCGTCGATCTCGTGTGGCTGCTGGTCCGGACCTTCAGCCGGCTCCGAGAGCAATTCCGACCAATCGTCCAGGTCATCGACGACACCCGTAGGGGCTTGCTCCGAGCCTTCATCCGCCGCAGCCTCCGCAACCGCGGACAGCCAACCGGGAAGCTCGGACGGCGTCAGTTCTCCGTCGGCATCTGCTTCGGCCTCCAGCTCTGGCTCGGGCTGCTCGCGCTCCGGTGCCTCATCCATCCAATCCGGCACCGCACCAGGTTGCTCATCTGCGGGTTCGCTGTCTGTAGTCGGCACCGCGAGTCCAATCCCAGCATCGCCGGCATCGGCCAGCGGACCGGTGTCTTTCATCCATTCCGGAAGGTCGCCGGTTTCCTGGTCCTCCCGTTCTGCATCTTGGCCCTGGCTGCCCAACCAGGTCACGATGGTGTCGGTGGCGCCTGGCGCATCTTCCGTGATCCAGGTCGGCAAGTCCCGGACATCCGAAACGGCGGACGGGAAGCTGGGGGCCGGTTCATCTTCCTGCGGCTCGAGTTCGGCTTCCTGCTCGAGAGAGGGGACGTCCGTGGGCGGGTCTATCGGGAATCCTTCGGCTTCATCCGACTCGAGATCGTCGTCGGTCTCTGGAATCCAGTCTGGTCGCCCGACTGCAGGTTGCTCATCGCCTGGTGCGATATTCCGCACCCAGTCCGGTAATTCGGCGGGCGCTAGCTCGCCGTCGTCCGCTTCGGCGCTGGGCTGGTCAGCAGGCAATTGGCCGGCCTCAAGTGAACGCAGCTCGGCGTCAGAGAATGAGACTGGCGCATCAACCGCTTCGCCTGTCGACTCAGACCATCCGGCTTCTTGCATCCAATCCGGGATCTCGCTGGATCCGTCACCACCCTTTGCCTCTGCGGTCTCGGGCTGGATGTCACCGGCCTCGCTCAGTTCCGACATGAACTCGTCCTCGGATTCGCCCGGGACGGGCTCCTCCGTCTCCTCAAGCGATTCGGTTTCTTCCGTCAGCCACTCTGGTTCGGCCGACTCCGCGAGCTCTTTGGCTTCTTGCACGCTCTCGCTCGCGGCCTCGTCTTCCACTCCGGTGGCCTCAAACGGGGGCGGTTCTCCAGGTTCCAACCAAGACGGAAGTGGCCCGGTCTGCGGCAGTTCCGGCTTGTCTCCCTGATCGCGTTCTCGGTCCTGCCTCATCTCCATGCCGAGCGTGGCTGCCCAGCCCGGCTGGACCGGGCCGGACTCGGGCAGTGCGCCGCCTGGCTGCCAGTCGGACCGTTCGACACTTACCGCGGTCTCCTCGATAGTGCTGGGATCCACCATGGCCGATTCGACAAACGCCGCGTAGGGATCCAGCCCCGCCAATCGACGGTGGTAGAGTGCCGCCTCCTCGACCCGGTCCCGCGCCTGAAGATTGGCGGCGAGAATCCGGTTGGCTTCCATGCAATAGGGCAGCTTGGTGAGGACCTGGTTGGCGATCGAGGTGGCTTCGTCTCGTTGCTCGGTTCTCCAGTACATCTCGGCCAGCAGCACTTGAAGGTCAGGGCGCTCCGGATCCTCCTGCAAGGCGGATCGCAGCTCGGCAATTGCCTGGGGAAAGAGTTCACCGTGGGCGTACATGCGGGCCAGCGCCCCCCGAGTGAGGCGAACTTTGTGCGGCTCCAGGCCATCTCGGCGCCCGATCAGGCGCTTCATCTCTTGTTGAATAGCTGGGTTGGAGGGGTTGGTTTCAAATGCCCGCTCCATATGCCAGATCGCGGCGTCCAGATTGCCTTCGTCCTCGCGCACAATTGCCATGCCGATGTGTGCCACGAAGTCGTCCGGTACGGCGGAGAGCACCCGCTGGAAGATGTCCGCTGCGTCGCCATAGCGCTTGGCCTCCAGGTAGGCCTTGCCAAGCAGCCGATAGGTTTCGAGGTGTTTGGGGTAAGTCTGCAGGATGTGCCTGCAGTGCGCGATCGCTTCCTCGAGCTTTTCCCGCTCGATCAGCTGGTCGATCTCTCTTCCGTAGGCGCGCAACGTTACTTCAGGCACAGAATCGCCTCTTTAACAGAGTATGACTCATTCGAAGGGCTTCTGCAAGATATCTCGTGGTCAGGCCCCTTTTGGGCATCGTTTTCGGAGTTCGTTCACGCCATCCAACGGTGAGCTTCGAAAGCGTTCCTACGGCCAACGAGACCCGGCGGTCGAATCCTGCGTCAAATCATGTGCGGGCGGTGGCGCTAAGCGCCGCTCACGCCGACCGATCTCAGTTCGTGCAGCTCAAGGATGATCATCCTTGCCCATGAGCGCGGCCATTGTCAAGACGCAGACCACAAAACCGAAGTGACTGTCGTGCAGGGCGCGCGATGTAAAGGCAACCACAAACAGCAGAAACCCATATGTCGTTAGCGCAGTTTGCAGACTATTGAATCTAGCCTGTAGCTTCCACGTGAGCACCGATCCGAGCAGGGCGGTAACCATCTGTACCACCAGGAACGGAAACGAAGCCTGAGTACCGGTGATCAATCCGAGGCTAAGTAGGATCGTTCCAAGCCCAAAACCGCTGATCGGATATCCCCCCTGTGATGCCCCAGATTGGAATCCAATGGTGGACGTCAGGAATCTGGCGGGAGAGGCCGCAAACCATGGCAGGACCGTAGCCACAAGCACGAATGTAAATGCACCGGCCGGGCCGCGCAACCTGCGGAGCTCAAATCCCCCGCCGCCTTTGGAGCCAAGATACATCGCGAACGCCGGAAGCAGGAACCAGGCGATCTGTTTTGTCGCGCAAGCAAGCGCGAAGCTAATTGAAGCGAGAATCAAGTGTTCCCGCCTGAGGAAGAGGAATGATACGGCAATCAGAGTGAGGGTGATGATGTCGTTTCTCCCCTCAATCACGAACGGCACAAGCAGCGGATTGAGCCCAACCCCAATGATCATGGCGGGGCGCCCCCACCCGCGGCGGGCAAGAGTCTGAATTACTCCAAGCAATCCAACATATAGCCCCAGATACACGATGCGGTGGTCGAACCAACCAAGTATCTTCGTCCCGACCAGGTCGAATGGCATTGGCAGAATGAAAGTGGCGGGCAGGTAGGGATAGAAGAACAAGGCTGGATTCTGATCGAGTTCACCCTCCTGGTAGGGCCACGATTCCATTGCGGTACCCAGATAGTTCTCGGCATACGGGTTTTTGCCTTCAAGCACGAAGTCGACCGCCACTTCGCTCTGGATCAGGCCGTCATGGACATACTGATATGGCTCTCCGACATGCCGCAGCCAGACTGCCATGACAGTCGGAACGATAACCATGACGGCGATCGGCACGCTGAGCAGGACCAGCTTGACTCGCTGGACAAACTGCTCTCGAAGCAGCTCGGCGCTTTGACAAAGATCGACCCCCCAATAGATAGCCACGAGCAATACAACCCCGGCCGTAACGAACCGCGAATTCGGGATCAGTTGAGGGAGCTCCAAGAAGTATCTGCCGGAGATTGATGCTCCGACAACCACCGCGAGCAGGATGCTATCGAGCGAAACAAACAGTGGCAGGTGAGTTCGTTTCATCGCCTTGTGTTCGTGTAGCTGCCATGGGTACTACGGCCGCTGGTAAACCTCAGTATCGCCAGATTGAAAGACAAGCGGCCAACCCCGGATCTCATCCAGCATCGCACCAACTGCCGGCATGACCGGTTCAGCCCAATTGCGCCAGATTCCATCGACAATCACGAAGCTCGCTCTCGAAAGGTTCGGATCGTACTCCAAGCGGTCGGATGGAAGATCTCGCGGGAAATGTAGTGTCTCCTGCCCAGAGGCGGCGAGCGAGAGTTGAAAGTCTGCCACCTGGGAGTCGAGCAGCCAGACAACGGCCGGCGAGGCGATGACCAGCTCCGATTGGTCGGTCCTCGAATTCACAAACTCGGCGGCCTGCCTTGCACCGTCCGAATCGACCAGCAGGAAGTCGATCGGAGTTGACAATCTTCGCTGAATCCCGATGACGGTTGTCATTCCCGAGATCAGGAACGGCGAGAGCACCAGGATGAACACCGCCAGAGTGACGATCAGAGACACAGCTCGCGAGCTGAGCCAACGCAATTGCCGGCTCGACGGAGACCATCCCCATAGCGCGAAAAGGCGGCCGATCCCGGCCCGA
>CAZGCX010000094.1:0-9396 GCA_964524585.1 uncultured Anaerolineaceae bacterium | reverse complement strand
CTGGGTTCGGAGTTCTTGTGCTACATCAACGGGGTCAAGGTCTGCGAAGTGATGGAGCTGAAGCTCCCGGCAGGAGGGTTCGGGCTGACCGCCTCGCTCGGTGGGCCGCAGCAGGCCACCTTCGAGATCGATAACCTGCACGTGCGCCAGCCCTAGCGCTTCGCCAGCCGTCTACTTCAACGTCAGCAAATACGCCACCAGGTCGTCGAGCTGACCGGCTGTTAGCGTGGCTTCGTATCCCTTGTACATCACATCCGGTGCGAAGCCAGGCACCACAAACGCATTGGGATTTAGGATTGACTCCCGCAGGTACCCGGCCGCGTTGCTCGCCGCCCCGGTGTAGTCCGGACTCTTGACCCGTTCCGCGGCCCGAGTCGCCACACCGGCGTGCGACGGCCCGACCTTCACCACCCCGGACTCAACGGAGTGGCAGGTCGTACAGCCTGGGGCTGCGGCGCGACCAATAGTGGCCTGGTTGTATAGCAGCCTTCCGGCCTCGGGATCCCCTTTGGGGCCGCAGCCGGCGAGCAACACGCCCGCCCCCACCAGCATGACTCCCCAGAGTTTGGCTATGCGCATCATCTCACCTCGTCCGCCTGGGGCGGGTCCTAGAAGCTCACCAGGAAGGCGGTGAGGTACATGATCATCAGTCCGGCCAGAAAGCCACCGACGTTGCCCCACGAGACCAGATGCTCGCCTTCTCGCTCGGCGTGCCGGCGCAGGAACGAACCGACCTCGACAATCACTTGCCAGATGGCGCCCACGCCGACTCCCAGGAACAGCGCGGTCAGGATTGGGGAGAAGGCAAATCCACCAATCCACGCGCCGATGATGGCCGGGGCGCCGGCCACCAGCATCAAGGCCAGGAAGGTCCAGATCTTCGGCGACCGGGCTCGGTCCGCCTCCGGTCGCGATCGATCCGGCAGCAGCGGGGCCGCGATCCCCACCCCCTCGGTGACGTTGTGCATCGTGAACCCGATCACCAGGAACGATCCCAACGCAGCCTCACCCAGCGAAAAGGCGGCGCCGATCGCAAGTCCCTCACCCAGGTTGTGCAGCCCGATTCCCAGCGCCAGCAAGCCGGCCAGCGGAAGGCCAGGATGGCTGGCAGTCAGCCGGGGAGGCGCGCCGCCTTTGGAGCGCACCGCCAACAGGGCGAACCAGGTCAGCAGCGCCGCAAACAGCACGAGTGAAATGCCTTGGAACACAGCGGGCAGCGCACTGGCAACTTCAAACGCCTCCAGCAACGTATCGATCAGCAGGAACACCAGCAGGCCAAGGGTCAGCGCCAGGATGGTGCCCAACCAGTGCTCGCCCATCCGCCGCATGGCCGGGAACCACAACATCCCCAGCCCGACCGGAATGATGCCGACGTACACCCCCAACAGGCCGTAGGCAAAGAACTCCTGCAGCCCCGGAGTGGGAGTGGGGATGGCCAATCCGACGGTCTGCTCGAAGGTCAGTCCGGAGTCGGTGATCACCCGGATCACGTTTGGTTCGGCGGCCACCCAGGGGTAGGAGATGGCGATCTCCGCCTGCCCCAGCCTGGGAAGCGTGGCGCGCGGAGTGATGCTGTACTGCCAATAGGCACCGTCCACCTGCACCTGGGCGACGGTCACCGGATCGGGCCCAGAGTTGATTACGGTCACGTCGAATCCGTCCGCAACAACGCGTACCCGCTCGAAGGTCAGCTGCTCAATCGGCGGAAGATTCGCCTTGAACAGCGCCAGCGGATCGCCAAAGGCGAAGATTGATAGCATCAGCGCCAGCGCCAATATCGGAATCAGCGCCGAAATCCAGAGCGGTAGCTTAGCGCGCGGCGAAGTCATTTCAGTTTCCATGGAGTTCCTCACTCGACCACTTCGAAGAAGCCCATCCAGCCGAGTTCGGCAAACTCGCTCTGATGGGCGTGGAACATGTACCGTCCGGGCTCGAACCCGCGGAAGGAGATCTCCAGGATGCCGCGCTGTGCCTGGCACTGCATGATCGTATCGACGGTCTTGAGCGTGGGATGCAGTGTGGTCCCGTGGTCGTAGTAGTCAAAGAAATTGGCGTGGGTGTGCAGCGAGTTGATCGGGTCGAACTCGGTGAGGTTGATCAGGTAGATCCGCTGCAGTTGGTCGCGCTTGATCTGGATCGGCTTATTCATGTAGGCGAAGGCAATCGAATTCACTGCGTACACTTCGTTCTCGTCGTCAAAGTTGGTATCGAAGGCATTCATCACCATCATCATCTCGTTGACTTCACCGTACTCGAGGTAATTGTGGTTGCGAGACTTGGCGATCTCCGCTTCCTCACCGGAGTACAAGCTGGGATCGGGCTCGATCACGAATGCGCCGTAGAGACCTTTGTGAATGTGGCGCTTGAGCGGGACCGAGTGGCAGTGGTAGAGGTGACAGCCCATCGGAAAGGCGTCGAACTCATATACGGTCGAATTCCCTGGGTCGATCATCCCGGCGCCGACACCCGGCACACCATCCATCGAGGCGGCGTGAATGCCGTGGAAGTGCATGGTGTGCGGGTGGCTGCCGGCGTTGTCGAATTGGATCCGGATCCGGTCTCCCTCCACCGCACGTAGCGATGGACCGGGGACCCGCCCGTTGTACACCCAGGCCGGGAAGAAGACTCCCGGAGCAATCTCGATCTCCTTGTCGCTGGCGATGATGTGGTATTCGCGCAGCGTCTGGCCGTTGGGCAGCTTGCTGACTCGACCGTAATCCCAGTCATACAGCATCTCGTGCGGGTCAAAGCCGTTGGCAGCGTTGTGCACCTCGCCAACCGTTCCAAACGACCCGTGCGAACCTCCATGCGAGTCGGCCGGCCTGCCCCCCTCGCTGGCCGCCTCCGCCCGCTTTCCGGCCTTCCCAACCGCAACCGCTGCGATTCCCCCGGTCACGATCCCGGCTTTCAGGAATTCGCGCCGCCCCCAGCCTTTCTTCTCATCTGTCATTCTGTCTCTCCTCGGATCATTTGGCGCACACCCTGGGGGAGCGTCAAGCGCTGCCTAGAGTTTTGCGAATAAAACCGAATTGTTAGTCTAACCTAAATTCTGCCCATTCTAAGTCGGGAACAGGGGCTTGTCAACCGTTTGATCGGCCGAGATCCAGGCGCTCGCCCCGGCCGGCGGATTGTCACTGCATCGGCGTGTGGTTATTCATGCGCCTGATTGGCTGCATGCGGTACAATCGGCGTATTCATGGTCCCCCCCAGGGGGGAAGGGTCAACAGGACTGGTTATGGTCCATTCTGACGGAACCGAACATCGAGGGCACGGCTTTCACAACCTGCCTGATCACGGCAGACATGGCCCCCAACCCGAGCCAGGGGCGGGCGCCGATCCGCATCACGCAGGCCACCAGGGTCACGAGGCGATGTTCCGCAAGCGGTTCTGGATCTCATTGGTGCTTTCGCTCCCGATCTTGGCCTTCAGCCCCAGCCTGCAGAGTTGGTTGAACTACAGCGCGCCGGAGTTTCCGGGCAGCCAGTGGATCACTCCCCTACTGTCAATCGTGATCTTTGCCTACGGCGGCACACCCTTCTTGCGCATGGCACGGCCCGAGCTGCAAGATCGCCAGCCGGGGATGATGACGCTGATATCGCTTGCCATCAGTGTGGCGTTCGTGTACAGCTTGGCGGCGCTGGTGCTCCCTACCGGGGATAGCTTCTTCTGGGAATTGGCTACCCTAATCGACGTCATGCTGCTCGGTCACTGGTTGGAAATGCGCAGCGTCCGCCAGGCATCCAGCGCGCTAGACGAGCTGGCAAAGCTGCTGCCGGATTCGGCAGAGCTCGTCACCGCGGAGGGCGAAACTCGCAAGGTCTCGGTAGCGGAACTGCATGCTGGTGATCTCGTCTTGATCCGCCCCGGGTCCAGCATCCCAGCGGACGGACAGATCGAGCACGGCAGTTCGGGGGTCAACCAGGCACTGATTACCGGCGAGTCTCGTCCCCTGGAAAAAGCTGTCGGCGATATGGTGATCGCCGGTGCAATCAACGGCGAGGGCAGCTTGCGAGTGCGGGTGCATGCCACCGGCCAAGACACCGCGCTGGCCGGCATCATGCGGCTGGTGGAACAGGCGCAGCACAGCAAGTCGCGCACGCAGATTCTGGCTGATCGCGCCGCCGGCTGGCTGTTCTACGTGGCAGTCGGAACGGCTGGCTTGACCGCCATCGCCTGGACGATCGCGGTCGGATTCCAAGTTCAGGTCATCGCACGGGTCGCCACCGTGCTGGTCATCGCCTGCCCCCACGCGCTGGGCTTGGCCATCCCGCTGGTGGTGGCGATCACCACTGCCATCGGCGCCAAGGGCGGAGTGTTGGTACGCGACCGGCTCGCGCTGGAACAGGCACGGCTGATCGACATCGTCGTGTTCGACAAGACCGGCACCTTGACCCGTGGCGAATTTGGAGTGGTGTCCATCAGCACTGCACCCGGAACCGACGAACAGCAGGCGCTGGCCCTGGCAGCCGCGTTGGAAGCCGATTCTGAGCACCCGATCGCGCGAGCCATTCGAGACACGGCAACCGAGCGCGGCCTGTCCATCCCGTCTGTTACAGGGTTCGCGGCCATCAAGGGGCGAGGCGTGAAGGCTACGATCGACGGCCGCAACCTGTACGCAGGCGGGCCTCGTTTACTGGAGCAGCTCCGGATCGAGTTACCTGAGAGCATTGACGCGTTTCGCGACCAGGCCGGTTCGAAGGGCCAGAGCGTGGTCTACCTGATTGACAACGCTCAGGTGATCGCCGGCCTGGCGTTGGCGGACGTGGTGCGGCCGGAGAGCAAGCAGGCGGTTCGCCGGCTGGGTGAGCTGGGAATAGAGTTGGCGATGTTGACCGGGGACAGCTGGCAGGTCGCTCAGGCGGTGGCCGACGAGCTCGACATCCGGCAGGTTTTCGCCGAAGTACTTCCGGAACACAAAGATCAGAAGATTGCCGAGCTGCAGCGAGCGGGCCACCGGGTGGCGATGGTCGGCGACGGGATCAATGATGCCCCCGCCTTGGTGCGCGCTGACGTCGGGATTGCTATCGGCGGCGGAACCGACGTGGCGATTGAGTCGGCTGGGATCGTCCTGGTCAAGGACAACCCGTTGGATGTAGTGAATGTGTTCGAGCTTAGCCGAGCCAGCTACCGCAAGATGGTACAGAATCTGGTCTGGGCCACTGGCTACAATTTGGTCGCCATTCCCGCCGCCGCCGGCGTGCTGGCGCCGGTTGGCATAGTGCTCTCACCGGCCGCCGGCGCGGCCTTGATGTCGGCCAGCACCGTCATCGTCGCCTTCAACGCACAACTGCTGCGGCGGCTCAAACTAGCCTCAAACTGACCGTCGAGTGAGGAGCGGGCTTAGTCGCCCAGGGAGGGAACATGAACCGGAGATTCTGGATTGTGGCGGGGCTGGCGGCGGGTGCGCTGCTCGCCGGCTGTGCAGCTGAACCACAGACTGCCACGGTAGGAGGGAAAGCGCCCGACTTCTCCCTGAACGATACCAGCGGCAGTGTCGTTTCACTCTCAGACTATCAAGACGTGCAACCGGTGCTGCTGTACTTCCACATGGCGGTTGGTTGACCGCCATGCCTACAGCAGATCGTGGATCTGCAGAACAGCAAGGAGTTCCAAGCACTGAATGTTGCGCTGCTGAGCATCGCCTTCGACGCCCCCGACGAAATGATGCCTGCAAAAGAGTCGCTGGGGATCGAAGTTCCCATGCTGACCGATTCCGACCACCGCGTTTCGCAAGCATACGGTGTGTTGCAGTGGGCAGTCGCGACTGGCGAGCCCGGACACACCTTCGTGCTGGTCAGCCGGCAAGGAGATGTCAGCTGGATTCAAGACTACGGCGCGGCTGAAAACCGAGGTGTGATGTATGTCGACCCAGGTGAAATCGCGGCCGAGGTGGGCCAGCGAATCGAGTCCCCCTAGCCTGGTTCGGCCAGACATTCCGCCCCAGCATCAGAGGCTGCGCTTCATGCGCAGCCTTTCGCTTCCCGGCGCTGTGGTTGGGCAGGCCAGCCGGTGTCAAGCCGGATGCTTGGCAGCCATGGCCGCCGCCAGCTGGTTATGGCGGGCGATGGTGGCTGGCAGATCCAGCCCCAGCAGCTGGCGATCCTCGACCACAAGCCGCCCGTTGATCACAGAGAGGTCGACCCCCTTGACGGTACAGAGCAACAGCGCCGCCGCCGGATCATGCACCGCCCCGCCGGCGAACTCCAAGCGATCGGTGCGGAACCCAATAAAGTCGGCTGCCATGCCCGGCGCCAACTGGCCCAGGTCTTCGCGGCCGATCACCTTGGCCGAGCCCACCGTCCCGAGCTCAAGCGCTTCGCTCACGCCAAAGGCCGCCGCGCCCGAGTTCACCCGTTGCAGCAGCAGCGACATACGCGATTCGAGCAGCAGATCGTTCCCATCGTTGGAGGCCGAACCGTCCACCGCCAGGCCGACCTTCACTCCCGCCGCTCGCATTTCATGCACCCGGGCGATGCCTGAGCCCAGGCGCATGTTCGAACTCGGACAATGCGCCACGCCGGTGCCGGTGTCGGCCAGCATCTGGATCTCGTCGTCGCGCAGGTGAATGGCGTGGGCCCACCACACATCGGGACCCACCCAGCCCAATTGGCGCATCAGCTCGGCCGGACGCACACCAAACTGCTCCAGGCAGAACCGCTCCTCGTCCCGTGTTTCGGCGACATGAGTGTGGAGCAGGACCCGATCGTAGGAGCGCGCCAGCGCGGCGGTCTGCCGCATCAGATCCGGCGTGACCGAAAATGGCGAGCACGGCGCCAGACCAATCCGCAGCATCGAGTATGGCTTCGGGTCGTGGTAGCGCTCGATCACCCGCTGGCAGTCCTTCAGGATGTCCTCCTCCCGCTCCACCAGGTGGTCAGGCGGCAATCCGCCGGCCGACTGTCCCAGACTCATCGAGCCGCGGGTGGGGTGGAAGCGCAGTCCGATTTCGGCGGCGGCCCGGATGGTGGCATCCAGCGAGCTGTCGTTCGGGTAGATGTACAGGTGGTCGGTGCTGGTGGTGCAACCGCTGAGGGCCATCTCTGCCATCCCGATCAGCGCCGAGACGTAGACCGCCTCCTCCCCCATCTCCCCCCACACCGGGTACAGCCGGGTCAGCCACTCGAACAGTTCGGCGTCCTGGGCGCCGGGCAGCGACCGGGTCAGGGTTTGGTACAGATGGTGATGCGTATTGATGAACCCTGGCAGCACCACCATTCGTGAGGCGTCGATCACCCGATCGGCAGCCTGAGGCAGGCGTGACATTGGGCCCACGCTGCGAATCACGTTGTCCTCGACATAGATCCCGCCATCGTCGATGCGCGGCTGCGAAGGATCCATCGTCAACAGCAGTTCAGCATTGGCAAGCAACAAACTTGACATCCCTGGCTCCTCAGCTCGACCAGAATTCACGCTGCAGCGCGGCCACCAGCTCAGCGCCGAGAAACAGGATGAAGCCGGTCAGATAGGCCCACACGATCAAGCCGATCAACGACGCCAGCGTGCCGTAGACCGCGCCATAGTTCGCCAAACCGGAGGTCAGATAAGCTCGAAATCCGAATTGGCCCAGTTCCCACAGGCCGCTGGCGAGCAGCGCTCCCAGCAACGCCGGAATGCCCCGGACGAGGGTGTTCGGCAACCAGCGATAGATCACCCACAGCAGCGCCACCTCCACGACCACACCGGCCCCCAGGTCGAGCAGGTTCAACAGGCGCCGGTTGCTGTCGAGAAACGGCAGCGCCGGCAGCGCGCTCAACACCATCGCCAGCAGAAAGAGCGTTCCCAGGCTGAGCACGCCGGCGACCGCTACCAGCCTGCGCTTCCAGATCGGCCGCGGTTGGGCGTTCCAGATGGCGTTGAGACTGCTGGTCAGATTGCTGAGCAACGAAGATGAGGTCCACAGCAGCCCGATTCCACCGATCAATCCGATTGAGCCTCGGTTTTGCACCGACTGGTCGATGACCTGGTGGATGAAATCCAGGGCCGTGTCGGTCGGGATCGTCCGGCCGATAAACTCATCGATCGCGCCGCGCACGTCGCCAACCGTAATCAGTTGCCCGCCGATGAAGATCAGGAACAAGAGCAGGGGAAAGAGCGAGAACAGAGCCTGATACGCCAGCGCCGCCGCTCGCAGCCCGGCCTCGTTGCGCGACAGTCCAGCGCCGGTGGAACGAACCACCTGCCACAAACGTCGTCCAAACTGTCGGGCTCGGTCACTCGCAACCATGAGTACCGGTCACGGGTAACCACGAATACCGCTCAAAGGCAGCCACACGAGCTGATCATTCGTAACCAGGATGGCTGGTCACTCATAACCAGCAGGACTGGTCACTCGTAACCAGCAGGACTGGTCACTCGTAACCAGGATGACTGGTCACTCGTTGAACAGCTCACCGACGGAGCGTCCTTCGTGCGCCCTCCGAATCACCTCCCCCAGCAAGGGCGCCACCGAGAGCACGGTCATGTTTTCCAGCCGCTTCTCGGCGGGGATATCGACCGTATTGGTGGTCACGATCTCCTGCAGCGAGAGGCCTTTCAGATTCTCCACCGCCGGCGGGACCAACAGCGCGTGGGCGAACGACAGCGAGATCTGGCGGGCCCCGTTCTCGCGCAGCAGTTTGACCGCCTCCACCACCGAACCGCCGGTCAACACCTCGTCGTCAACCAGGATCACGTCCTGATCCTGGACATCGCCGATCACGCTGGTGGCCCGGGCGCGGGGATTCTGCTCGCCGCGCCGCTTCTCGACGAAAGCCAATGGCGTGCCGAGCTTGGCAGCGAAGTTGCGCCCCTTTTTGGCAAAGCCCAGGTCGGCGGTCGCCACCACCGCGTTCTCCACCTGCCGGCCGAGGAAATAGTCACTCAGCAGGTGGAAGGCGGTCAACACATCGCCAGGAATGGAGAAAAAGCCCTGGATCTGACCGGCATGCAGGTCGATCGTCATATAGCGATCTGCGCCAGCGACCTCGATCATATCGGCCAGCAACCGCGCGCCGATCGGCACCCGCGGCTGGTCTTTCTTGTCCGATCGGGCATAAGCCATGTACGGGATCACTGCGGTAATGCGCCCCGCCGAGTCGCGCTTCAGCGTGTCGATCATCAGCAGCAATTCCATGATGTTGCGGTGGACCGGCGGACTCAGGGACTGAATCAGGTAGACGTCCTGGCCGCGCACGCTCCCATGCAGGCGGGGGAACAGGTTTTCATTTGGAAACTCGATGAGATCGTAATCAATCAGCGGGGTCGCCAGGTAGTCGGCGATTTCCTGAGCAAGTTCCTGGCTGGCGGAACCGGCAAACAGCTTGATATCTCCGTAGCCGTACATCTCTGCCACTCTACTCCTCACTCAACAAGCTCTCGACCGCAGCAAACGGCGAGAGCTCACGCCGGACCACCCGG
>CAZGCX010000093.1:0-9486 GCA_964524585.1 uncultured Anaerolineaceae bacterium | reverse complement strand
TTAGGCGGGGACAGCGAGCGCGGCCGCCCCCCGGGGGCGCCAGGATCCAGCCGGAAGGGCGTGGTGTGAAGACAAGCTCGGTCAAGGCCAACGCCCGACGGGTCGGGTCCCTGCTGCTCACGCTGGCGATCTGGGAATGGTATGGGAGGGGTGTTGATCCGCTCTTCTTCTCGTATCCCACCGCCATCTTGCGGGCGGTGCCGCAGATGATCAGTGTCGGCGAGCTGCCGGAGGCGTTCGCCAGCAGCATGCAGGTGCTGGCGGTCGGTTGGGCGATCAGCGTGGTGGCCGGGGTGGCGCTGGGGCTGATCATGGGTCGTTACCCGACGGCCAACTACCTGCTCGACAGTCAAATCTCGGCCCTGTACGCCGCCCCACGGGTCTCGCTGATCCCGCTGATCATTCTGTGGTTCGGCCTCGGCCTGCGGGCCAAGATTGTGGTCGTCTTTTTGTCCGCCTTCTTCCCGGTCGTGATTAACGCGCGTGCTGGAGTGCGCAACTTGCCTCGAAGCCTGATCGAGATCGGCCTGGCCGAGTCAGCCAGCGAGTGGCAGGTTTTTCGCAAAATCGTCATTCCGGCCAGCTTCCCTTACATCATGGCCGGAATAAGGATTTCGGTCGGCCGGGCCGTGATCGGAATGATCGTGGCAGAGATGTTTACCGCCATCACCGGCCTGGGAGGCCGGATCGTGCTGTACAGCAACCGCTTTGCGACCGACCGGATGCTGGTGGTAGTGGTGATGCTGGCCCTGCTGGGCGTATTGCTGTCACAGGCTGTGACGCTGATCGAGGCCAGGGCCATGCCGTGGCGTCTGACGGAGCGCGCCCGGCAGTAGCTTTGCGAATCGACATCCGATAGGAGAGTGCTGAGTGATGGATTCAAAGACCAAAGTCGTCCGCGGCGGAGTGGTTTACACGGGAACTGTGGTACGTGAAATGGACTTGCTGATCCAAGGAGAGCGGGTGGCGGCGTTGGTGGAGCGCGGGGCCAAAGTGGAGGCAGATGAGGTGATCGATGCCTCCGGGCTGGCGGTGTTCCCCGGCATGATCGACATCCATGCCCACACCCGCTCGCCCGGCTACGAGTACAAGGAGGATTTTGAGACCGCCTCGCGTGCAGCCGCGGTCGGCGGGTTCACCACCTTCGTCGACATGCCCAATGTGGAGCCGCCCACGACCACCGCCAAGCGGCTGGAGGAGAAACGAGCGGTCGCCGACCGGTCCTGTCTGATCGATTGGGGGCACTTCGTGTCCCCGACCGAACTGGATCAAATCGCCCCCCTGGCCGAAGCCGGAGCTACCGGCTACAAGCTTTTCCAGGTGCGCGGGGGTTACCCACACGATCCGCGGCTGGCGGTCGATGATCCAGGAAAGATGCTCGCCATCTTCGAGGCGGTCGCCCGGACCGGCCTGCCGCTGCTGGTGCATCCCTTCGCCCAGTCGTTGTTCGAGGAGCTGAGCGAGCAGGCTTTCGCGGCCGGCAAGCCGCGCGACGTCGCCACCTTCAGTGAGATCTACACCCGAGACGTGGTCTGGAGCCTGGCGGTTGCTGTACTGCTGGAACTGGCACGGGAGACCGGGGTCCGACTGCATGTGGTCCACACGCATGCCGCCGGCACGCTGCGGCAGTTGCGGCGAGCCAAGGCAGACGGCGTCACCGTCAGCGCATCGGTGGATCCGAAGTATTTCCACATGCGGCACGAAGACCTGGAGGCACTGGGCGCCAAGGCCATCCCCGGCGGCTACATCACATCGAATCCGGCTCGCATGGAGGCCATCTGGAATGCCCTACGAGACGGCACGATCGATATCATCGACTCCGACCACGCGCCGCATACCTTGGACGACCTCAAGCAGATGGAGCAAGACCCATGGACCGGACCGTTTGGGTCCCCCCATTACGATCACATGCTAGCGCTGACCCTGACCGATGCGCATCAAGGAAAGCTTTCCGTTCAGCGGGTCGTCGAGCTGATGGCAGTGAATCCCGCTCAGCTGCTCGGACGCTATCCGGAAAAGGGCGCGCTGCTGCCCGGATCGTATGCCGACCTGGTTCTGGTTGACCTGGAGCGAACGGTCGTGCCGCGCGATGATGAGATGCAATCCAAGGTGAAGTGGACCCCGTACGCCGGTTGGGACTTGGTCGGCTATCCGGTCATGACCTATCTGCGAGGGCAAAAGATCGCCCAGGAGGGGCAGGTGCTTGCCGAGCCGGGATATGGACAGTATCTCGAAGGCAGGGCGGTTCGAATGGAGCACGGTGGATGAGGACTGAACGGGTCACTTTCTACAGCGAGGGGGTCAAGCTGGTCGGGACGCTCCACCTGCCCGAAGGTGAAACCACCGCTCGCGCCCCGATCATCGTGCAAGGGCCGGGTTGGCTGGAGAAAGCCTGCTCCCCAATCAGCGAGCGCTTCCATCAAAGCTTCGCCGCCGGCGGCTACGCGGTGCTGCATTTCGATTATCGCGGCTTCGGCGAGAGCGAGGGTGAGAAAGATTGGATCCGACCGGACGACCAGATCGCAGACATCATCAATGCCATCGCCTTCGTCGAGACCCGGCCGGACCTCGATCCGGCTCGGATTGCGCTGTTCGGCTCTGGCGGCACCGGCGGCGGGAATGCAATTTACGCCGCCGCCTATGAGCAGCGGGTCAAGTGCGTCATCCTGGACAACGCCATAGCCGACGGCGCCGACTGGCTGCGACGGATGCGCCGCGATTATGAGTGGAACGAGTTTCGCGAGCGGGTAACGGCAGACCAGCGCTCCCGGGTGGTCGGGGGCCAGGGTGAGCTGGTCGATCCAACCGAAGAGCTGATGGTTTCGACTCCGGAACGCAAGGCGGCCGGCATGCCAACCTTCGGCCGCTCTATCCGACTTGCCTCCGCGCAGTACCTGCTGCGTTACAAGCCGATCGACGTGGTCCATCGTATCGCCCCCCGCCCGCTGCTGATCGCCTGTGTGGCTCATGATCCGGTCACGCCCGAGGAGCACGCGTGGGCCATCTACGAGCGGGCTGGCAAACCAAAGCGGATCATTCGCCAGACCGGCGTCGGGCACTATGAGGCCTATCGCGTCAATCACGAGGTGATCGCGAGCGAGTTTATTCAATGGCTGGATCGCTACCTGGTTGCCGGGCCGATCAGCGTGCAGGCGGAACTGGGGTGAAGCTGCCGTCGCTGAACTTCTCCGCGCCGAATCGGCTGCGTGCCGCCTCGGTGCTGGTTACGCTACTGGCCTGGGAGGGGTACGGGAGAGCGATCGACCCGCTGTTCTTCTCCTATCCGACCGCAATCGCGGCCGCCTTTCCAGACATGCTGATCGGAGGTCAGCTCATTGAGGCTCTGCTGGGCAGCCTTGAGGTGTTAGCGGTGGGATGGGGAGCGGCGCTGGTGCTCGGGGTAGTGCTCGGCATCCTGATGGGGCGCTACGAGAAGCTCGACAACCTGCTCGAGTGGCAAGTTGCAGCATTGTATTCGACTCCGGACGTGGCTCTGATCCCGCTTCTGATCCTGTGGTTTGGGTTCGGCCTCCAGGCAAAATCGGTCGTGGTGCTTTATGCGGCCTTCTTCCCGATACTGATCAACACCCACGCCGGTGCGCGCGACGTCAGCAGCAGCCTGGTCGATGTAGCGCTCGCCGAAGGCGCCAGCGAGCTGCGGGTGCTTACGAGCATTGTGATCCCAAACGCTGCGCCTCTACTTCTGACTGGTCTGAAGGTCTCGGTCGGCCGGGCGGTGGTGGGCATGGTGGTGGCGGAGATGCTGATGGTGATCAGCGGCCTGGGCGGATTGGTGGTCTTCTACGGCAACCAATTCGCCACCGACAAGCTGCTGGCGATCGTCATCTTGCTGGCGCTCTTGGGCGTTGGCCTGACCCAGCTGGTGGAACTGCTGGAGCGCTGGCTGGTTCCGTGGGCGGCCAGCCAACGGGCGGAGGCCTCCAGCTAGGCTGCGGCAGGGACTGGGCGAAGGCATACCTCGTGGATCATCTCTCTGCTGGGCTGCTGGCGGTGATCGCCGCGGTGATGTACGCGGCGTCGCAAATTGCATTCCGCCGTGGATTGGAACATGTGTCGCTGATTACCGGACTGCTGGTCTCGCTTGGTTTCGGGTTAGGTGTGCTGCTGCTCGCCACCTTGCTGCACGGCTGGCGGCGAGTTCCAACCGGCGCCGTGCTCTGGTTTATCGGTGCCGGCCTCCTGGCCCCTGGCATCGGGAGACTGGCCTCGATCGGTGCAAATGAGCGGCTGGGGCCATCAACATCCACGCCGATTCAGAGCAGCATCGGTCCGTTGCTGGCGACCGGAGGTGGATTGTTGTTCCTGCACGAGCCGGTCGACCTAATTCGCCTCCTGGCGGTCGCGATGATCATTGTCGGTGTGTGGGATCTTGCGATGCGCGCCGAACCGGGTGTCGCCGCTGGCAACATCGAGCCGGTAGCCGATGCCAGGCCGGGTCCGATTTCAGGTGGGCGCAGGGGAGTGCTTCTGGCTGGGCTGGCAGGACTCGCCTACGGAGCTAGCGACCTCATGCGCAAGCAAGGCTTGATCCTCTTTCCGACTCCGGCCATTGGAGCCACGCTCAGCGTGGCGACCTCCTTCTTGGTCTGGTTGGCTCTCGCGGCGACGGCTCCCCGGGTTCGATCCCAGCTGTTGGGCGGACGCCGCGCCGGATGGTTTGCGTTGGGAGGTGTCTTCACCGCATTTGCACAGCTGGCCCAGTTCTCGGCCCTGAGTGCGGGGGATGTCTCGGTCGTCAACCCCATCGTCAATGCCCAGCCGCTGGCGGTCATCGCGCTGTCTGCGGTGATTTTGCGACGGCTTGAACAACTCGCGGTCCGCCACCTGCGGGCTGCGGCGCTCATCGTGGCCGGCACAATTCTGCTGTCCGGTATCGTAGGTTAATCAGCGAGGCTACGGATGAAAGCAGAGAATAAGAAACAACTCACAGTCAGGTTCACAGTACACCAGAGGCAGCTGCTGGACCGACTGATGGACCAGCAGCAGCGTTGGAAAACGCTGAACGAGCTGATACTTGACGCGGTGCGAGAATTCGCCGACCAGCACGCCAGCGAACCGAGGGACGAGAAGAATGACTAAACTGGGCGGCAAGCGCTTGGAACTGACACTGGAGCCTGTTTCGGGGAAAGCGGTACCGTTGCGTGCGGGCCAAGTGTTGCGCATCTCCCTCCCGGAGGGTCCACAATGCGTCGATTTCAATTGCTTCAACTTGCATGACTATAAGGAGCACCTTTCTCAGAGTTGGACCCGGCTGTTCGACCCGAATCCAGGTCCGGGCAGCGTTCTGCTCAGTCGGCCGCCCCGCTATCGGCCGATGATGGCCATCCTCGACATGTCCGAGAGCTGTGTGATCGACATGATCGGGCCCGGCTGCCACGGTGCAATCTGGGAATTGCGTCACGGCCTGGACAGCCATCCGAACTGCCAGGACACACTGGCCGAAAGCATCCGCGAGTATGGCCTCACACCGGACGACGTACACGACTCGTACAACCTGTGGTACCGGACGGCGGTGGTGGACGGCGTCTGGGTGCCGGACGGGGGACGGCTCGAAGCGCGCCCGGGCGACTACATCGAGCTGCTGGCGTTGATGGATGTGCTGGCGGTGCCGGCCATCTGCGGATCCGCTGCGCTGAATGCCGGCACCGGAAACTTCTGGCCAAAGCCAGTCGCCCTGGCGGTCTTTGACTCAAGCGAGCATACGGCCGGGGTGGTGGCCGATTACAAGCGGCGGCTGGAGGGGCTCAATAACCAACGCAGCATCGACAGCTTCCAACTCGGGCGCATCCGGAGCGAGCGCGAGCTGGTAGCCGACCCCGACTATCGGGCGGAGTTCCGGGACTACCCGCTGCTGACCGACACGGTCGAGCTCCAGCTTTCGGACTTGGATTGGAAGCTCCTTGACCAGCTGAGCTGGGCGGGTTGGGGAGACACGCCCGAAGCGGTGGTTCGCTATGCGGTGATGCAGTGGTTCAACGATCACTGGGCCAATATCCGGCCGCCGGGACAAACCTACCGACACGGTGAGTCCTGAGATGGCCAGGCAGCCGTCGCGACGGTGGTCTGGTCCGGCCACGGCGTAGAGGGACGAGCTATGCCGGCCTACCAATACCTAGAAACCCTGGAAACCAAGGCGGCCCCCGGAAATTCGGCGCTACTGGTGATCGACGTACAGAACGATTTCATCGCTGAGGGGGGATTCGCCGACAAAGTCGGCTGGCCGCTTGAGCACAACCAGCAAGCGGTTGCCAACTTACGGCAGCTGATTGAATCGGCGCGGCGGTCGAAGGTCCCGGTGGTATTCGTCAAGTCGCTATATGACGACATCTTCCTGAGCCTGCCGATGCGGGAACGCAACGATCGGCAGCAGCTTCGCCTGCCTCGCTGCATCCGCGGGACGTGGGGAGCAGAGTTCTACCGGGTGCAGCCCGAGCCTGGCGAGGTGGTTGTCATCAAGCATCGCTACAGTGCCTTCATCGACACCGAACTCAACGCCGTGCTTCGGGCGATGAATGTTCAGACTTTGATCCTGACTGGGGTATACACCGAGGTGTGTGTGGAGTCGACTGCACGAGACGGTTACTTCCTGGACTACTACGTGGTGATCGTAGCGGATTGCTGCGGGACGACCTCCGAGGCTGCCCATGCCGGCGTGCTGGCACGGTGCGAGCGAGATCTGGGTGTGGTGACAAAGAGCGAGGAACTCATGGCGGTATGGGCGAACGGGTCCTGAGCTTCATCGCGGGCAAGTGGCGAGAGGGCCGAGGCGAGCGCTCGGTCCGCGTCGTCAATCCGGCCCGCTCAAGCGAGCTGCTGTGGGAAGGGCCGGAGGCCTCCATCTCCGACCTGGAGGATGCAATGCGGGGCGCCCAGGATAGCTTCACAAGCTGGCGTCGCACATCGGCGGCAGCGCGCGCCGGAGTACTGTTCGGCGCCGCTGACTGGCTGCGCACCCACGCCGGGCAAGTGGCCTCCGATTTGTCGCGCGAGCAGGGAAAGACCCTCATGGAGGCCCATGGCGAGGTGGCCAGCGCGGTACGTAGCCTGCAGTACTTCGCCGGTCAGGCACAGGAGCCGGTGGGAGATCTGCTTCCGCCGTCTGAGACCTCAGGGGTGATCTGGGCCCGACGAGTCCCCGTCGGCGTGGTCGGCTGCATCACCCCCTGGAACTTCCCGTTGCTCATCCCGACCTACAAGCTGGCGGCGGCGGTCGCATTTGGCAACACGGTGATCCTGAAGCCTGCGCTCAACACTCCTCAATCGGCAATGCACCTGGTGCGGGCCTTTGAAGCGGGCGGATGCCCATCCGGGGTGGTGAATCTGACCATTGGATCCGGTTCGGGGGTCGGCAGGGCTCTGGTGCAGCATGCGGCCGTGGCAGCGATCAGCTTCACCGGTTCCAATGCGGTGGGAACTTCCATCGCCAGGTCAGTTGCTGGGACGCCGGTGCGGGTGCAATTGGAGATGGGGGGAAAGAACCCTGCGCTGGTGTTCGAGGACGCCGACCTTGGGCTGGCGATCGACATGACCGTTCGTGGTGCCATGGGCATGGCTGGGCAGCGTTGCACCGCCACCAGCCGGGTGATTGCAGCGGACAGCGTCTATGCCGAAGTCGAGCGATCCCTGTCTGAGCGACTCCAGGCGTTGCGGTTGGGGGATCCGCTGGATTCGGAGACCGACATGGGACCGGTAGTGTCGGAGAGCCACCGCCGTGAGGTGCTGGCGCATATCGAACGCGGCAGATCCAACGGCAGCCTGGCCACCGGTGGTGCAGCGGGGCGTGGCGGATCGTTAGAGAACGGATTTTTCGTCCAGCCCACCCTGTTCACCGATGTCGATCCCGATTCACCGCTCGCGCAGGAGGAGATCTTCGGTCCAGTCATCAGCCTGATCCGGGCCGCCTCGGTCGAAGAGACTCTCGCGCTTGCGAACCAGACACAATTCGGGCTTTCCGCCTCGGTCTTCACCAATGATCTGCGATTGGCGATGCAAGCCATCGACGAGCTACAGGTGGGCGTCGTGCACATCAACGGCCAATCTCCGGCCATCGAGCGCTACGTTCCGTTTGGCGGTACCAAGGGCTCCGGGCATGGTGGACGGGAGCAGGGAAGGGCGGCCCGCGAGTTCTTCACCGAGTGGAAGAGCGTCTACCTCAGTTCGTAAACGCGCCTCTGTTCGTCGCCAGTCTATTCCCATCCATCGGCCGGGGACGGGCATTCGTCGAGAAGCTCTCCATCCGCCTTTGCTCAACCCGAGTCCCCGCACCCAGGAGAGCGTCTGGGTGTTTCTCGAATCACACTCGGAATCGGCTGGGCTGAGTTGGCCTGGCCCAGACGGCAAGGAGAACAAGCCATGGCGAGACTCAGGATGAAGAGCGCAACCCCCACGCGAAAGACGACCGCGGGAGCACTGGGAGGCGCGATTGCCACCGTACTTGTTTGGGCGGTGAACACCTTTGTGCTGACGGATCCGGGCCAGAAGATAACCGGAGAGGTCGCGGCGGCGATCGTGACGATCGTGACGTTCGCGGTGAGTTACTTCGTCGCCCCCGGTTCGAAGGATGAGGTCGTGCCGGCTTAGCCTGAGCTCGAAGCCAGCCTCGCTAATTGCAGTCGGCTCGCCAGGCATCGAGTTCGCGCTGCTTGAGTATAGCGCTGAAGCCAAGCGACACGGCCTCCGGGCAGAAATCTTCGAATTCGGTGCCGGCGTCGGTGTACTCAGCGGCGAACACAGCCTTGCCTTCGGCCACAAATGGCAGCAGCGCATCGCACCAGCCTTCGTCGTAACAATCCTCGGTCAGCGCCCAATCGAAATCAGGAAGCAGGTCCGGCACCTGATCGGGGTCGTTCTTGAGCCCAATCGACAGGCCTCGGGCGTGCGCCTCTGTGGCCAACCAGCGGTTGTACTCCAGTTGATCGTCATATGTCAGCCCAAAGCCGGTGTTATTGGCATACCCGTCGATGTTGTCGGGCTCGACGCCGTCAAATCCTTTTGCCTGGCATAGGTCCAGCCGGGTTCGCATGATCGGCGCCAGCAGATCGATCCGCCGGATGTCGAGCCACTTCTCGCCCGGCCAGCCGGAGTAGCCCCTGCCGATCGCCGGGTCCGGGAACTCCGCGGCGTCGGGGCGCCAATCCTCCCACGATCCTGCGCTGAGGTAACAGATCACGTGTCGGCCGAGCGCGTGTAGCTCCGCTACTGCCTCGGCGCTGCTGTCAAACAGATCAATGTCGTAGACCTCGGCGTCAATCTTGAGGTCAAGCTCGTCGGTCAACTGCCACTGCCAGCTCACGCCCGGAGCTGGTTGCCAAGCGGAACTCGCGCCGGGCGCTTCGGTTGGCAGTTCCCACACGGGCGAGCTGGTGGACGACGGAGCGGTCGATCTGACTGCACAAGTGCACGCGGCCGCATCCCAGGACAGGATGACGACCACCGACAGCCGTGCAAACCGCCCCTCGGTGCTCG
>CAZGCX010000092.1:0-9553 GCA_964524585.1 uncultured Anaerolineaceae bacterium | reverse complement strand
TGTTCGTATTGATACTCTAGTCCGATTTGGCCGACGAACTCGTCTCCCTGGTAACCTTGCGCCAGATAGTCGTTCAAGTCCGCTTCCTGAATCCAGCTCACGTAACCAACCGAATGTGGGGCCAGTCCGCCGCTGGGATACAGGCGAGTGTCATATACCCGCCACTGCACACCCCCGACCGACGACAACGTGCCCTGCACCTGCTGAAACTCCTGCAGTGAGACTTCGCCCAGGTTCACCCGGAAGTCGGTCTCGCGGATCGAGTCGTACATCGCCCGGATCGCGTCGTCTGAAGGAAAGTCCAGCAGCCGCCGCACCGTGCTGAGCATCGCCGCCTCGGCATCTTCGTCCCCGATCTGGTTGGGCACGATCCACAGGGCCACCGCCTCGGTCTCGGAGGCCAGCGCCAGGCCGTCACGATCGTAGATGTTGGCCCGGGTCGGCGTGATCACGTCCAGGTACAGTCCCTGTCCATTCGCCAACTCAGGCAAGATCAACCCGTCGGTCCAGGCCACCGTCCAACCGCCGTCGTCCAGCGTCAGGTCCAGCTGGTAGTCACGGGTCAGGTCGCCGGCGGCCAGGCTGTGCAGTGTGGCTTCTGCCCGCACCTGCGCCTGCCGCGGGCTGAGCACGAAGGACGACGCGACCTCGTAGTCCAGGCCGGTCAACGCCGCGGTTCTCCACACGTCGGTGTAGCGCTCGACAAACGCCTCCTGGCTGATGCTGTCGCGGGTCAACGGACTCAGCATGGCATACATCGAGGGGAAATCGTGGTCGGCCCAGGCCTGGAAGAACCGGTCGGCGGCCGCCTCCGGATCCGGCGCCGAGCTGGTCTGGATCTGTGGATCCGGCAAGGTCGAGGTCGGACCCGGCGTGCCGCCCGACAACCCACATCCCGCCAGCAGCCAATTCGCCAGCAGGACCAGTGCCACCCGAAACACCAGCCGGCGGGTCACCGTTCGCCCCGCAAGATGGCCGGGTACACCTGGCAGTCGTATCCGGTGTGGGCGCAGCAGGCCTGTGGAACATCGTTTGGCGGCTCGTGGCCCAGTGCCCGCATGTTGCGCACCACATGACACAGGGGAAGTCCCATGACATTTGCATAGCAGTCCGTCATCGAGCGCATGTCGACCGGCCGGAATTCGCGGTCCTGAATCCCGTACGAGCCGGCCTTATCCATCGGGCTGCCGCCGGCCAGGTAGCGCGCCAGCTCCGGTTCAGAGTAATCCCGCATCGGAACCTGGCTCACACAGGTATCCAGGCGCTGAATCGATCGCTCCCGGTCAACCAGGGCGATCGAGCTCACTACTTGATGGCTGCGTCCCCGAAGTTCGAGCAGTGTGGCCCTCGCCTCCGCAGTGGAGCCCGGTTTGCCCAGGATGCGGTCATCGTCGGCCACGACAGTATCCGAGCCGAGCACCAACCCGGCCAGGCCCTCGGTCTTCAGCAACGCCAGGCGCCGGGTCATCTGAGTCGGATCCTCGCCGGTCAACTGGGTTTCGGGGCGGTCGTTGCCACCCACGACAAACGGCCAGCCGGTGAGCTGCAAGAGTTCTTGCCGGCGGGGCGAGGCGGAGGCCAAGCGGATCTGAGGCACCGCCGAATCTTATCACTGGGGCCTGTGCGGTGTGCAAAACGGGCCAATAGGGGCCGAATGGTAGAATCCGCGCGATGCAGCAAGAAGATCTATTTGATCACGCCTTGGTCGAGCGGTTTGCCCAGGAGGCGCCGCTGGCGGCTCGCATGCGCCCTCGCACGCTGGATGAGTTCGTCGGGCAGGAGCACATCGTCGGCGAAGGGCGTTTGCTGCACCGGGCGATTGAGGCCGACCGGCTTTTCTCCTCGATCATCCTGTGGGGCCCGCCGGGGAGCGGCAAAACCACCCTGGCGATGATCATCGCCAACCGTACCGAGTCACACTTCGAGACCATGTCGGCGGTGTTGGCTGGAAAGCCGGAATTGCGGCGGGTCATCGAAGAAGCCCAGGAGCGGCGCAAGCTCTACCACCGGCGGACCATCTTGTTCGTCGATGAGGTACACCGCTGGAACAAAGCCCAGCAAGATGCGCTGCTGCCACACGTCGAACAGGGCGCCATCACGCTGATTGGCGCGACCACGGAGAATCCCTACTTCGAAGTCATTGGGGCGCTGGTCTCGCGATCGCGCATCTTCCAGCTGCGACCGCTGCTGGACGAGCACATCGAACAGATCCTTCAAGCGGCGCTGGCGGATCAGGAACGAGGCTACGGGAGCCGGAGCATTCAACTCGACCGAGAGGCCCTGGCCCACCTGATCCGGGTTGCGGGCGGCGACGCACGCAACGCCCTCAACGCGCTGGAACTGGCCGTCGAATCCACCCTGCCCCGTCCGGATGGCGTGATTCATCTGACCTTGGAGGTGGCGCAGGAATCGATCCAGCGCCGGGCAGTTCTCTATGACAAAGACGGAGACGCCCACTACGACACCATTTCGGCCTACATCAAGTCGGTTCGGGGTTCGGATCCGGATGCCGCGCTGTACTGGCTGGCCAAGATGCTGTATGCGGGCGAAGACCCCCGCTTCATCTTGCGCCGGCTCTTGATCCTGGCCTCCGAAGATATCGGACTGGCCGAACCAATGGGATTGGTCGTGGCGGCTGCCGCGGCGCAGGCCTTCGATTTCGTCGGCTTGCCCGAAGGCATTTATCCGATGGTGGAGGCCACCTTGTTCCTGGCCACCGCGCCCAAGTCCAATTCGGCTGGCGCCTACTTCACCGCCTACCGCACCATCGAACAGCGCGGCGTGGTGGAGGTCCCGGACCACCTCAAAGACGCCAACCGGGACGCCGAGGCGCTCGGACACGGCGCCGATTATGTCTACCCTCACGACCACGATGGGCACTTCTATGGCCAGGGGTACCTGCCCGAGCCGCTATTGGGCACCTACTTCTACCGGGCCAGCGATCAGGGGTACGAGATCGCAGTCCGAGAGCGGCTGGATCGATGGCGTGAAGCACAGCGGGCAGCCCTCGAGCTGGAGCAGACTACCGAGCTGCCGCAGCTCCCCGAGGCCGAGATTGAAACCATCAAGCGGCTGCATTCTCGCTCCCAGTTTGGCTGAGCGAAGCGAAGTCCTTTGGGGCTGAGCGAAGCCTAGTCACTGTTCGGGCCCATTGACCACCCTCTACCTGATCCGCCACGGGCACACCGACTATGTCTCACAAGGCAGGCTTCCAGGCTGGCTGCCGGGTATTGGCCTGTCCCCAGAAGGAGCTGCTCAGGCGGACCGGCTGGCGGAGCTAATGCGGAGGGTGAAGCTGAAGGGGGTGTACTCCAGCCCGTTGGAGCGTGCCCGCCAGACGGCCGGCCCGATCGCACAAGCCGCCGGGCTGAAGCTGGTGGTTCGGCCGGGCTTGGGTGAGCTGCGGATTGGCAGCTTTGAGGGATTGAGCCTGAAAGCCGCACGCCGCCGCAAGCTGTGGGCCGCCATTCAGTTTTCTCCCTCCACAGCCCGGTTTCCCGGCGGCGAGTCGTTCATCGAAGCTCAGGCGCGGATCGTGGACACCATCGAGCGCCTGCGCGCCCTGCACTCCGGACGCAAGGCGGCCTTCGTCTGCGTATCGCATGCCGATCCGATCAAGCTCGCCATCGCGCACTACCTGGGCCTACCGCTTGACCTGTTCCAGCGGCTCACGGTTGCCCCGGCTTCGATCAGCGTGCTGAATCTCAGCGGGCATGGCGCTCGGCTGCTGAGCCTGAACGATCTCCGTGCAACCGGCTCCGCCAAGCACTAGCAGGATCCTGTGGGACTTACACGCAACGACAGCCGCGCCGGTCGGCCGTCGGAGGCCGGGTGATATACTGGGCGCGGTTACAGCGTGAGCGCATGCAGGGGCTGCGCTAGCATCCCATGGAACTCGATCTCAACCCAGTTACTCGGATCACCACCGGCGCCGTGGGGCCGCCGGGGAAGCGGGTTTTCTATTTGCAGGCCCGCAGCGAGCAGGAACTGGTCACGTTAATCGTGGAGAAGACCCAGGTCCAGTCGCTCGCCAACGGCGTTCAGTCCTTCTTGCAGGACCTGCGCCAACGGCTGCCGGACCTGCCGGAGGTCTCCACCGATTTCGACAGCTCCCAAATGGAGCTGGAGCAGCCGATCGATCCGCTCTTCCGGGTAGGACAGATCGGGCTTGGCTACGACGAGGCAACCGACCTTCTGGTGCTGGTGGCGCGTGAGTTGGTGGACGAGCAGATCGAGTCTGAGGTGGTGCGTTTCTGGTGTACCCGCTCTCAGCTACAAGCCATGTGCACCTGGGGACTGGAAGTCGCCAGCCGCGGCCGACCCATATGTGGCAATTGCGGCGAGCCGATGGATCCCGAAGGCCACTTCTGCCCCAAGAGCAACGGCCACAAGCACTAACCCATCGCTCGGACGATGGCGCTGGACCTCCCCCGTCAAGACCTGATCGCAATCCTGTCCTCCGGGCAAATCGACCTGACCGGCCAGTTTACCTGGGGCTCGAACCACACCTTCCTGGCGGAAGTGTCGACAGATACACACAAACTGCCGGCAGTCTACAAGCCGGCCGCCGGCGAACGTCCGTTGTGGGATTTCCCGGCCAAGACCCTGGCCCAGCGAGAGGTTGCGGCCTACTTCTGCAGCCAGGCACTCGGGTGGGAGCTGGTGCCGCCGACCGTGTTGCGGCAGGACGGGCCAGCCGGCGGAGGCTCGCTGCAGCTCTTCCTGGAAATCGATCCGGAGCGGCACTACTTCAGCTTCAGTCCTCAAGAGCGTCGTCAGTTGGGTCCGGCGGCCTTGTTCGACGTGTTGATCAACAACGCCGATCGCAAGGCCGGCCATGTCTTGCTGGCGCCGGACGGACACATCTGGCTGATCGACCACGGCGTGTGCTTCCATCAGGAGTACAAACTGCGGACTGTGATCTGGGATTTCTCCGGCCAGCCCATTGCGCCGGAGCTGCTGGACGATCTAGCCCGATTTGCCGCCGGGCTGGCCGGGATCAGGCCGGCTGTCGACTCCGGCACTGGAAGCTCGACCGCCACTGCCGTCAGCACCGGATCGGAACTGGCACCACTGTGCCAGCTGCTGTCGCCGGCCGAGAACGAGGCGCTCCTCCAACGAGCGCAGCAGCTGCTGGAGCAGCGGTGCTATCCAGCACCTGGTCCCGACCGCCACCTTCCGTGGCCATTGATCTGAACTCGAACGCGCAAGGAGGATCCGCATGCGCCTAGTTCCACTGGTCCTGCTCGGATTTGGCAACGTTGGCCAGGCGGTGGGCAAACTGCTGCTCCGCAAGCAGGCCGAAATTGCTGAAAGCCGCAATCTCTCGTATCGCGTGGTGGGGATCGGAACCGGTTCTCACGGATTTGCCATCGATCATGCGGGATTGGATTTGGCGCAGTGTCTGGAGATTGTTTCGCGCGGCGGCAGCCTTAAGACACTTTCCGCCGGTCCTGCAATCGAGAATAGTATGGAGTTGCTCAAGCAATCGGCGGCCGAGGCGCTGCTCGAGAGCACGCCGGTGGATTACGAGGCCGGCCAACCGGCGACCGACTACCTGGAAGCGGCCCTACGGCTGGGCATGCACGCGATCACCGCTAACAAGGGGCCGGTGGTCCACGGCTACCGTCGGCTCACGAAGCTGGCCGAAGGCCAGCGGCGGCAGTTCCGCTTTGAATCGGCGGTGATGGACGGCGCGCCGGTGTTTTCGATGTGGCGGGCCAGCCTGCCCGGGGCACGGCTGCAGTCATTTCGCGGCGTCTTGAACTCGACCACCAATTTCATCCTGACCGAGATGGAGGCCGGCCAAAGCCTCGATTCGGCAGTCTCGCACGCCCAGCAGATCGGGGTGGCTGAGACCGACCCCTCCGGCGACATCGAGGGTTGGGACGCGGCGGTGAAGGTCGCAGCGCTGGTCAACGTATTGATGGACTATCCGCTCCAGTTGGCTCAGGTGGAGCGAACCGGCATTCAACAGCTAACTGAGGACACGGTCCGGCAGGCCCATGCGGATGGAAAGCGCTGGAAACTGGTGTGTTCTGCCGAGCGGCAGGCGGATGGAGTGCGGGCAATGGTCGGGCCACAGTTGATTGGACCTGCGGATCCACTATTCGGCGTCAGCGGCACCTCCTCGGCGGTGAGTTTCACCACCGATGTGTTGGGCGAACTCACGCTGACCGAGTCGGATCCCGGGCCGCACACCACTGCCTACGGGATGCTGGCCGATCTGCTGAGCGTAAGCGAAGTCCTTTAGGGCTGAGCGTAAGCGAAGTCCTTTAGGGCTGAGGGTAAGCGAAGTCCTTTAGGGCTGAGCGTAGTCGGGTAAGATTGGTCGTTCGTTTGGGCGAAATCCCTCCGCCCGGACCGCAAGTTGGAAAACCGCCGAAGCCTCACCACCGATCCCACGTGAACCAACTCCCCGCATCGAACGTACCAACGCATAGCAACCAGAAGAGGCTACTGTGATTCGATTCCTGCTTCGCCGGGCAGCAGGCAGCCTGGTCACCCTGTTCCTGTTCTCCACGTCCATGTTCTTCCTGGTGCAGCTCATCGTGCCGGCCGACTTCACGGTGCAGTTCGCACAGGGGATGAACCGGGCGGCACGCGAGGCGTTGGCGGAGGAGCTCGGCCTCAACCTGCCGCTGGGCCAGCAATACTTGAATTGGTTGAGGGACTTCTTCACCGGAAAGATGGGGAACTCATTCTACGGCTACGAAGTGTGGCCGCAGATCAAGAACGTACTGCCGCTAAGTTTGTTAGTCTTCCTCCCCGGCGTTGCGCTGGCCTACATTATTGGCTTGCAGCTTGGCAAGTACACTGGATGGAAGAGCCCGCCGCTACTTTCCAATGCCGCTACTCTCGGTGGAATGGCCCTGTTCACCTCCTTCCCACCTTGGCTGGCCTGGTTGCTAGCCTACTTCCTCGGCCGGCGGCTCGGATTGTTCCGCAGCTTCTTCTCGTCCGCCGGAATCCATGATCTCGACCGGATCCTGTGGCGCGAGGCCCCATTCACGCCCAATACGGTGGCTTATCGCATGCTGCTGGTCTTGACCGTCTCGGGCATCGCGATCGCCGTGTTGAACGCGGTCGTGCAGCGCAGGTTCCGCCGGCGGATATCCATTTGGCTGCTGATCGCCATCACATTGGGCATCACTTACTTGGTATTGGACCTGATGGGCTTGCGCCTGTTCGTCGCTGACCTGGCCGCGGCCGCCATGTTGCCGCTGGTCACCTTCACCCTGCTCTCGTTTGGCGAGACGATGCTGATCATGCGCACCAGCATGAGCGATCACCGCGAGGAGGAGTACATCCAGGTCGCCCGCGCCAAAGGCTTGCCGGAGCACGTAGTACGTGACCGGCACGCCTCGCGGAACGCCATCCTGCCGGTCGTCAGCCGATTGATCATCACCCTGCCCTACCTGTTCACCGGCGTGGTAATCATCGAAGACGTGCTGGAGTGGCCGGGGCTCGGATCTGCGATGTTCAGCTCACTGTATCAACAAGACATGCCGATGGTGATGGCGATGTTCATCATCGTCGGTGCCCTGACGTTGGTGGCCCGTCTGGTGTTGGAAGTGGTGCTGGCGATGCTCGACCCCCGAATCCGATTCGCCAGCGCCTCGCCGGAGCGGGTCTGAGCCCATGACCGGACGGGGAATGATGCTGGTGGAGAAGGCCAGGCGGGACTCGCTGAGGGTGCGGCTGGCAAGATTCAGGATCCGGCTGCAGCTCACCCGCACTCGGTTGTTGAACAGCTGGAGGATTTATCGCCAGAGCCCGCTCGGTGTGATCGGCGTGCTGCTGATCGTGTTCTTTGGTGTGCTGGCAGTACTGCATCCGATCCTGATGGCGACAGTCTGGCCCAGTGGGGTATACGACCCCAATATCGGGTTCGACGGCCATGTGATCAATCCGGCACCACCCTCCAGCGCACACCTGCTTGGCACCGACGCCCTCGGCCGGGACGTTTTGAGCATGCTGCTGGCCGCCACTACCCCGACCTTCGTACTTGGCCTGACCGCCGCCGCCACTACCGCGGTCATCGGCACCGCCGTGGGTGGGTTGGCTGGCTACTTCCGCGGGGTAACCGACACATTGCTCTCGCAACTCAGCGACATGTTCCTGCTGCTCCCTGCGCCGATCCTGATGGTGATCATCGGCACCCGGTTCCGCGACCTGCAGCCGCTCCATCTCGGGCTGATCTATGGGTTATTTGCCGGAATGGGAAACACGGCGATCGTGATGCGCTCGCTGGCGTTGAAGCTGCGCGAGCTGCCCTTTATCGAGGCCTCTAAGACCTCTGGTGGTGGTTCGCTCTACATCCTGGTCCGCCACGTCTTCCCGCACATGCTGCCGATGGCGGCGCTGCAGACGATGGTGGCGGTCACTGGTGCCGTGGTCGCGGACGGTTTCATCTCGTTCTTTGGCTTCACCCGCAGCATCTCCAACTGGGGAACGATGGTCTACAACGCCCTGACCTACTCCACTGCGGTTGGGCTTTCGAAGCCGCTGTGGAACGGGCTGCTGCCCCCCTCGATGGCGCTTTCGCTGTTTGCTCTGGCGTTTTATCTGGCCTCGCGCGGTATGCATCGGGTGGCCGATCCGCGGCTGCGTTAGGCCATGCACACCCGACACTGCCCCGGCCGCGGGACTCCGCGGCCGTCTCGTTGAGAGGGCTGCACAAGATGCGCGAACAAGCGGTGATGATCGAGCTGCCGGACGCCCCGCCGGTAGCCGGCTTGCGCTTCCGCAGGTTTCGCGGCGAAGCCGACTACCCGGAGATGGTGGCGGTGATCGAAGGATCCAAAAAGGTGGATCAGCAAGACGAGCTGACCACACTGGCAGAGCTCCGACACCAGTATCAGCACCTCACCAATTGTGATCCGTATCAGGACCTGCTGTTTGCTGAGATCCAGGGCCGAGTGATCGGCTACAGCCGAGTGTATTGGGGCCAGGAGGATCGCGGAGATTGGATCTACTACCATCTTGGCTACCTGCTTCCGGCCTGGCGTCGCCAAGGGATCGGAGGCGCCATGCTGCACCAGTGCGAGAGCCGGCTGCGTCAGATCGCCGCTTCCCACCCGCCAGCAGCCACCCGCCTGCTGCAAGTGTCCGCAGCACAAACCGAGATCGGGCGAATGGCGCTGTATCGGGCCGAGGGCTACCGTCCGGTCCGCTACTTCGTGCAGATGACCCGCAGTCTGGAGGAAGCGATTCCGCAAACGGAGCTGCCGGAGGGGTTGGCGCTGCGGCCGGTTGAGCAATCGCAGCTCCGGCAGATCTGGGAAGCAAACGTGGAGGCTTTTCAGGATCACTGGGGGCACCGCCCGGCGGGCGAGCAGGATTACCAGCGCTGGCTGGGAACCGAGGAGTTCCAGCCTGAGCTGTGGAAGGTTGCCTGGGATGGCGATCAGGTTGCCGGCATGGTCTTGAATTTCATCCTCGAGCACGAAAACCGGGAATACCGGCGCAAGCGCGGCTACACCGAAGACATCTGCGTTCGCCGGCCGTGGCGGCGCCGTGGGCTGGCGCGAGCGTTAATCGTCGACAGTAT
>CAZGCX010000091.1:0-9559 GCA_964524585.1 uncultured Anaerolineaceae bacterium | reverse complement strand
TCTCGACCGCCAGACCCTCAGTATGGGAAGACTGAGAGCGACGTCTCCAAGCGCCACAGCTTCTCGTGTGATCCATTGCGCAATCGTGTCAGCAATCATCGGTCTCTGTCACCCTTGGACACGGCCAAGTGGCGGCTTCCAGAATGCCATCCAGTTGACCGAGGCCAGCACCTTCGAGGGCCAGTTGGCATGCACGATCCTATCGGGCTCATGTGGGCCCGGGCCAGGTTCTTCCAGTCGGCGATGGAATGGTCGGGCGAATTACCTGGCAGCCTATCGGAGGATCATGCGATCCAACGCAGTCGTGATGAGCCAGACAACTACAGGTAACGTGATCGCGCCAAGAAAACCTCTCAGCGTTTCAGGTCTCCACGGCCAGGTTGACTTCTTTGAGAGCGTCTCCGCCTCAAGCAGCAGACTGGCCAGATTCTTGTTTACAAGATCGGTGGCTTGCGCCGTCCCGGAGTCGACCTGTCCGTGCAACCTGTCGATGATGAGCTCGATTCGCTCATTGGCTGCTCGTAGCGCCCGCGCCTTCTCGGCAACGAGTCGCTCGTGCATCCCAAGCAGTGGATGGAAAAGGCTGATCTTTGAAGGCATCCTCTGAAGTCGATCAACAACCCGGAGCTGATGAATGGTGTGCAGGAAGAACACGGCCGAAAAGGTCAAGATCGAAACCGCGATCGCACCTCGATACACGATCATGAACATCGAAGACGATCCGGATAGGTCCCAGGAGGTTGGATTCGCAACAACGCTCATGATCCCAAACGGAGGACCGACCAGCAGCGCCAGAAATCCGAGACGACGAGGAAGAGTTGTGAGCTGATACGCTATGCTGGAATACTCAGCATCGCTCAACTTCAAGATGGGTCGGAGTGAACCATCAAGCCAGTACATGCCGGTGTTGAAGAATACGGACGCCAGAAAGATCGCCAGGTAGGCCAGCCACGACGGGCCCGGCAGATTCCTGATCCAGGCAATGAGGCGGTCGAGCCAACTGGGCGGATAGGGTCCTGTTACGCCCTTCGACTCGTCAGTCGAATCTTCTCGGATTGGATGTTCGCTCATTTCGTTGCTCCGATCGACACCGGGCGCTCCCTCGGCCTACTGTGACCAATGGGTTGACTGCGAGGCTCCTGCATAGAGTGACAAACGGGACTCGACTACAGAAATCTCTCAAGCAGCCGGGTCATCAGCCAAAGGAAGATCGGCAGCACCCGCGTAGAGACGAGCCAGGCTGGTCCTGGTAGATGGTCGATCCCGGCCACCAGGTGATCCATCCAGCTGGGCCGGCACGGGACATACGCCCCTCGGACAGTGGATGCTTCTGTATGCACGGCCATGACCACTCCAGGGATCTGCACTTCAGGATTGGTTCCCATCGCATGCCCGGATGGGTTGCGAGACGACGGTGTTCGCCGGCCCGCCTGTCTTGACTTTGGCCAAGAGGAACAGGCCGCAGTATTGCCCAGGACCAGTGGTTGTGCGGCGTCCCGACACAGGTTGAAGGTGGCCAGCGAGCCATGCCGCTTGCCACTATCTCCGTGAAGAACTCTGCGTTGTTATACTTTCCTTAGAGATCGCGATCTGGGCTCCAGGTAGCCGAATTACCGACCGATCACTCGTGGGAGCCACTAGAGGAGGATTCGTGAGTCGTCTCTCAGGTTTTGTCCCCATCAACTTCTCCCTTGCAGGCAAGTTGCTCGTGGCTGCCGGAGTCATTGGTCTGATTCTCTCAGCACTGGCCAGATTCACAAACCTGCAAGCGCTGCCGTCCGTAGTCACTTACATGAGTATTGTCGCAATTCCCTTGGGTTTCTACGTCATCTGGGCTGCCCGGAAAGCAGAGTAGTACACGCAGGGGTTTGAGGTCGAGTCCGCCGAGGCTCGCTCACCCGCCAGCGAGCCGCTAGGCAGCAAACCTGCCCTTGCTCAGGTGCTCATGCACGACCTTCCACCCGCTCGCTGAGCCCTTCAGAACCGTCGTGCCCCTTCCAGAGCCAGAGGCAGTCTCCTCATTGATCACGCCGGACCAAGAAAAATCATACACGCAGGCAGCCACCTCCCCTGAGTCCACCAGCCAGGTCAGATTGTCAATCGAATAGTGTTCGTCCAGGATGAGGTCGAAGTTGCGCCGGAGCACCTTCTCGATTGCGTCCTTGCCGATGTGTACTGATTCATCGCTGAAGAGGTACACAGCATGATCGTCGATGAGCGCCAACGTCGCCTCTAAATCGTGGTCATTCGTGGCGTGTTCGTACGCGAGCATGAACTCGTCTGCTGTCTTGCTCATACTTGGCACCCAGCAGGCACAGCACGTGGACCGGGCAAACTCTCAGTCTTCGTAGCCGAGAACCTCCCGTAACCTTCGAAGTTGTGGAAAAGTGATCGGGGCCGGCTACCGTTCCGGGTGATGATTGTCAGTGGGACGGCGCCGCCCAGAATGGGGGGCAGCGGGAAGACCAGTCCTCAGCCCACCGCTTTCTTCACGAGCGCGACGATCTTCTTCTCTTCGGTGGCAGTCAACTTCCTCAGCGCGAAGGAGGTGGGCCAGATGGCGCCGTCGTCGAGCTTCGCCGTGTCGCTGAAGCCGAAGGTCGCGTACCTCGCTTTGAACTTCTGCGCGCTTTGGAAGAAGCACACCACCTTACCGTCCATGGCATAGGCGGGCATCCCATACCAAGTTTTCGGCGAGAGGGTTGGCGCGCTGGCTGTGATGATCGCATGGAGCCGCTCGGCCATGGCGCGATCCGGTCCCTCCATCGCGGCGATCGCCGCGAGCACGGCGCTCTCCCCAGCCGCCTTGTCCCGATTCATGCGCTCTTCCGCCTTCAGCTCCCGGGCGCGCTCCTTCATCGCGGCTTTTTCAAAGTCCGAGAATCCCTGGGATTTCCTCTTCGCCGCGGTGGTGCTCTTGGCGGATTTGCGAGCCGCTTTGGTGGTGGTGCTCCTTGCGGGCTTTTGGGCAGCCTTCTTGGCGCTCATCCAAACCTCCTCTTTCTTGTTTGGGCCGGAGACCTCGCCGTTGTTCGAGTGCGGACCGGCGCTACTATAACATTCACCTCAACCGGTGCGAGTGGATAGGCTGCCGTACCAGGCAGTCCACCAAGCTCCTTTGGCTGGTTGGTCTTTAGTACTTGCCAAGCTCAAGAATCCCTTCGTCCAACACACGGACCTCTGTGTTTTCCAGCGATAGCAGCTCGACTGCTTTCACCGTCACGTAGTACGAGTGGTCTGCTCCGCCTGAACATGGAGGCATATATGCTCCGGCGGTGTCGAAGTTGGGGGCCTGATGTTCTTGAATCAGGAAGAATCCCCCAGGCAGATCGAAGGTGTGCCCCGGGATGGACGGAATGATCGTTTCGCTCGTGCCTTCGAGTATCTCGAAGCCAACTTTCCCATGGCCGCCGTTGTCCATCGGACCGTAGTCTCTGTCGCTGAACTCCAACACGATCGCATCGGTCCCCAGCGGAATATTGGCAACTCGCATGCGAGGTGTGGATGGATTCTCACCCCTCTCTCTCAAGCACTGCTGTCCCTTTGGAATTCTCTCGCCGTTCCACTCTGGGTCGGCAAGCTCTAATTGCAGGCCGATCACGGCCGTAGGCTCAGAATCCAGTGCTTGCGTGGCAGGGGAGGAAGCAATCCCAGTGGCCTCCGTTGCTGGCACGGTCAGTTCATCTGATGTGGGTGTGGCGGACTCAACCGCCAGTCGGGGCTCGGGCTGATCTGGTACTTGTGATTGACAGGATCCCAAGGCGAGCGCCAATGTCAGTGCACAGACGGGGCTAATCTTCGTCACGATCTACTCCGGGGATCATTCGAGATCTGTTTCTGTTGAGATGTGGGTCACGATGGATGGGCGTGTGCCGCTCAATTTCATAGCGCAGGATCGGCCGGGTTTCGAAACGTCGCCGCACCTCAACGAACCCGGCTGCTTGGAAGGCAGAGACAAAACCAGTGAACGCATAGTTTGTGGACGTCGTTCCTGCTTTTTGCGGTACGGGATAGCCTTCCACGATTCGCCCGCCTTTAGAGCGCACGTAATCGACCGCCGCCTCAATCAATCGAATCGAGAATCCGTGCCGGCGGTGGGATCGAGCGACATACACACATGTTATGGACCATACAGGTTCTCGGTCGATGGCTTTACGGGACGGCGAACGCTCCAGACCCGGATAGGCTTCACGCGGGGCGACTGCACACCATCCTATCGGCTCATCTCCCCAATAGGCTAGTAGGCCGGGAACATGGCCAGTCTGGACGAGCCGGCGCATCGACCGCTTGTTAGCCTCGCCCTTCCTCTCGAGGTACTGTTTTCTGGTAGGCGCTCGCCAATACATGCACCAGCAGCCGCCACCCACTCCGTTTCCAAATAGGCGAATGAAGTCAGGCCACCTGTCCGGTGTTAATGGTTGAATGCTGAGGTTACTCATGATCTCGGTTCGCTGCCGGTCCCATCGTTCGCACAATGACCAACTACCGTCGAGCCAGGAGATCGTCGCTGGCGGAGTCGAGTGCGGCCACTTCGGCTTGAGTAAGCATCCAGCCCAGGGCCTCGACCGCCTCCTCTGCCTGGCGCTTGTTGCGGACGCCCGGGATCGGGAGTGCGCCCTTGTAGATCGTCCAGTTTATCGCCACCTGGCCTGGCGTTTTGCCGCCATGCCCGTGCCCGATCTCTCGAAGCAGGCCGATGAGCGGTTGCCCGCGCCGTAGCAGACCACGACCGTAGCGCAATTTCCGCACGCCAGGCACCGGGTGGGCCGGTGTGTACTTGCCGGTCAACACGCCTTGGGCCAACGGGCTGTAGGCGATCAGGGTCACTCCCAGTTCGTGGCATGCTCGCAGCAAACCGCTTCGCTCCGGCCCGCGTTCGAGCAGGTTGAACTTCACCTGGTTGGAGGTGAGAGGGGGAAAACTTGGTTGTGACGACGACTCCACTCTGCTCGTGGTCGAGCAGGAATTGACCCAGCAGCTTCTCTGACCGGCCGAAGCCATGCGCTTCGGCCGTATCGAACAACCTGATGCCGGCAGAGATACTGGTCGCGAAGGCAGCCTCCAGATCTTCTCGCTTGCTCTCCCCCCAGTACAACCGATCTCCCCAGGCCCAGGCGCCAATCCCCATGGATCCGACCCTCACTTCGCTCCGGCCCAGATGAAGAACCTGTGATTGACTGTGTTCGTCCATTTCCGTTGCCGGTCTCTTCGACGTTCGCCCTAGGCTGGTGGACCCCAGTGGTTGACCAGATCCGCGTTGCGCTGGGCAATGTGCTATGGCGTATCAGGCGGACCGGAGCCGGAATGTTGCCAGCTCCAAGCCATGCTGAAGTACTTGCCAGTGCGGGTTGTCAGGCCGCATCGAATCAGAGCGCCAGGCCTTGAACACCGTGTGCGCCAAGCGTGATAGAAATCTCGCCCCCATGATGCAGATCGTGCTCAATCAGGTGCCAGATAATCCACTGACGGGTCAGGACCTCTGGTTCCCCGGCCTGTCCTGGCCAAGTGGTGCGCCAATCTTCCGGAGACCAGCGGCCGATCGCGTCCTGCATTCCTTTCCAGGTCGCCTCCAGTCCACCTACCAGCTCGTCGGCCGATCGAGTTTTGGCACCCCGGCGATCCCATCCAGCGAACGCTTTGAACTCATCCCCACCTTCTGCCATAACTGCGTGGAACCATCGAGCACGAGCCCCTACCACATGCGCGGCGATCTCCTCCACGCTGCGAAGGTTCGGGGCAGCACGCAGCGCGAGCTGGTCGGAGTCTAGCGGCTCGATGGCTCTGATCATGACGGTATGGTAGTTGTGCCACCCATCGTGGATCGATGGGAACCGATCCTGTACCTCTGCCATTCAAGACTCCTTTGCGGCCAAACGGCTGCGAGCTGCCAGCCTGTGCCCGTCAGGTGCGACGGTGAGAGTGTAACGGAGCTCCTGCCGGTGCGAGTTGTTAGGTGGCACCCGGTTCCCCCGGCTCTGCCACTTCGTGCGGCCTCACGCTTTTCAATCTCCGGCAGCATGCGATGCACGGCCACAACAGGCCGTTGGAAGGGGACAGCAGCGTCAACAATGAAGACATCCACTCCCGCGTCGCGCAAGCGGTCATCGGCAAATACATAAAGTCAGCACCCTACTGGTGACGGCTGGTTTCATGTTGGGTGATCGGTACTGACTATGTCTGGTTGCGACGCGCTCGTGCCAGTATCTGCTGGACGACTTCGGACTTAGCGTCCGCGTAATCCTGTGTGTACTTCCACGTTCGTGCTGCCAGTTCGCGCTTTGTCTTTTCGTAAAGCGATCGATCTTCGTCATGGGAGCGAAGCCAGTCGCGGAAGAGCAGCATTTGCCCGATCTCTTCACATCCGTCAGAGAAAACATGCAAGTTTCCCCGCGGGTCTGGTGACTTGAGCACCCGGTGCTCGTACCAGTCGGGTTCTCGAACCCTTAGCCTAAACCCTCCCTCCTCCAAGGGTCCGACGTAAGATCCCTCGTCGCTTGAATCCTCCACCGCGAGCACCATGTCGATTATCGGTTTTGCCGACAGCCCCGGTACAGACGTCGAGCCCACGTGCTCCAACAGCAGAATCTTGTGCCCGAGCGCTGCTTGTATCAGGTTGCTCAATCGTCTGAACAATGAAGGCCATGCGGGATCGTATGGTGCCAGGTAGATCGTGCTATTCAGTTGTTGTCGCTCACCGACAGTGGCTGCAAAGATCTGCTCGTCAGTCATTGGCCCATTGGGGTAGGCTGAGTCAGGCAATCTCTTCCCTTTCATAAACCTCCTAGATCTCCATTGAGAGGTTCGGGCCTTGATCAAATGGTTGCGGTACAGTCTACCGGCCGCGGCCGACGATGGCTGATCAGAATAGAAGGAGGATGGCTACCAGGATAACCGACCCCCATGCATGGCCAGGATGCTCACAGACTCCCCCATTCCATTCTTGCGTGGCATTCGTCATCCCAGGGCTGGCTTACTGCTGCGAGCTGCCTGCTGTGTACAAAGAGTGCAGTTGGGCCCTACGCACCTCCGACCACTTCCCAATTGCGCTCACGTGCCAACGCCAGCAATTCTGAGTCAGGATGCACCGCGACCGGATTGCCAACCGCATCGAGCACAAGGCGGTCATGGATTGAATCTGCATACGCGTAACTGGCCCCCCAATCCACCTCAATCTGGCGAGTCGCGAAGAACTCTCGGACCAGGGGCAGCTTGTCTGTGCCAGTGACTACTGGGGGGACAATCCGCCCTGAGTACCGGCCATCTCGCACGTCTACCCTGGTGCCAATCAGGTTGGTGACATTGAGATCGGCCCCAATCAACTCCAGGCATGGCAGGAACACGCCCGAGAGCAGTACAACCAGATGTTGGTCGGTCTGGTGGTTCTTGAGACGCGCGAGCACATCATGGCGCTTCGTGGGGAGCAGAAACTCGTAAGCGACCCACTCAAACGCGGCTGCCCCCATCTCCAGATTCCAGCCTGCGATCAACCGGCTGAGGTTGGCAATCACTGGTCGTTTCAGGTCTTCTTCGGGTATGAGCCGGAGCTTTCGGAGCAAGTAACGCGGCAAAAGAGCAGCATAGTATGCCCGCACCCGACCCTTGAAGCCTCTGGAATTTACATATCGTAGGAGGCCACGCCCAAACTGAGCAGAGTAAAGCGTGCCATCACAGTCAAAGATTGAAGCGATCACAGCGCCAGAATCCATTCTCGACCGAAAGTCAGGCTAACGGGTGAGCAAGAACGCGATCAAGTTGTCGATCTGGGCCTCGGTGAGCAGATCTGGGTACTGCAGTGGCATTGATAGCCGCCATTCGCCTGGGACCCTGAACCCCGGCGTAACACCGGCACAGTCAGCTGCCAGCATGGGCAGAACTGGCAGAACGAATGACACGCTCCCAGCATCAAATTGCTGTTTGCTCACTTCTCGTGAGCCATCTTTGAATCTCTCCTCTCGAGCCACGAATGGGCATGAGTGTGCGCATATCGCTGGATCAAGAAGTCCATCGATCATTGGGCACGATGAACTGTATTACTGAAAGAGTACGGCATGCCGCACAAGTTACGACCTGGCATACACGTGCGCGGTGGCCTAACGGCTGCGAGCAGCCTGACAGCTGCAGTCGCCCGGGTGTGCTGGAGCACTGGTCGGGGCGAATTGCTAGGCCGTATACAGGTGACGCTTGAACAGACTTCCATCATAGTAAAGGGCTTCCTTGACGATCTTGCCGTCCAGGATCTCGAGCAAAGACGCAATGGGTACGGAGGCTGCCTGACCGCGCCCTCCACTGTCGCTGTACGTACCTTGCAGGGCGGCAAACCTACCATCGGCAGAGACAAAGAAGGTTTTGATATTGAATTGGAAACCCGGCCTACGAAATGAGGAGACAAGTTCGGTTCGCAGCTGGCCGATCTTGGCATGGACTTGAACAGCGAAATCGACGTACTCGGCGTTCCGCGAGAAAAGCGAAAGATACGCGGTTGCGTCTTTCACTTCATATGCCGCGATGTAGGCCTTCACAAGCGTTTCGGCATCGTTTGCGGCTTGGCGGGACTCATAAAAACCTACGTTTGGAGGCATCGTCTTCTCCTTGCGAGTATGCGACCTAACGGTTGCGATCTGCCTGCCGGTGCTCGAGGTGTGCACTTGCCTGCCCTTGCAGCCAGGCAAGGGGGCGCAAGCGCAAGTGGACTGCTTAGGCAGGTGAACGGTTCGCCCAGTTTACATTCGAATTCACCGTTCCCGGTAGCCGGATCCGCTCCAGCCTGATTGCGCCCTGTGAGGGTGTGCTGGAGTACTTGCCAGTGCGAGTGGTTAGGCCCCAGCCCCGCCGGATGCTGCTGTCTGCTTGGGCGGTTCCCAGAGCTCGATCCGATTTCCTTCCGGGTCCATGACCCAACCGAACTTCCCGTACTCTGATTGCTCTGTCTTCGCATCTACCTCGCACCCCTCGCTCCGAAGTTCAGCCAACACCGCGTTTAAGTCAGCGACGATGTAATTGACCATAAAGCGCGCCGAGCTCGGTGCGAAGTAATCCGAGTCTTCCTCAAAAATGCTCCAGATGGTTGTTCCATCTTCACCCGGGCCATCCGCCCGATTCCAGCTGAATGCCGTCCCGCCCCAATCCTCGATTTCTAGGCCGAGGTGCCTTCGGTACCATGCGCGCAGCCCCTCAGGGTCCTTGGCCTTCATGAAGATGCCGCCGATTCCAACAACACGACTCATTGCAGCCTCCTGATCTCCGACCTTATGACGCGATGCTCAACCCTTACGGCCTAGCGGCTGCGAGCTGCCTGCTTGCCTGCCCTGGCAGTCCAGGGTACTCGAAGAGTGCACTACCTGCGCTAGCAGCCAGGCCAGGGTAGCGCAGGCACCTTGCTTGCACCTGCAGCGCACGCACAAGTGGGTTGCTAAGGCAGGCGAGTGGGCGGTGGCGCTGAACTACTCGGAGCACATAGGCTCGCAGTGGCGGCGCCCGTCGAAGATCCCGGGAGCGGAGAAGGCTCCAGCCTGCTTGCGCCCGTGAGGGTGTGCTGGAGTACTTGCCAGTGCGAGTTGTT
>CAZGCX010000090.1:0-9590 GCA_964524585.1 uncultured Anaerolineaceae bacterium | reverse complement strand
CGTTGAGGTCGACCCCCAATCCAGACAGCAACTGCAAATCGGCGTGCGCTCGATCCAGCTCATGGTCGATGGTTCGGGCGACCCGGCCGTGATCCATAAAGGCCCGCAGCGTGGCAGGTGGGACGGTGTCGACCGTATCGGGACCGATCAGGGCTTCCACGTACATGGTGTCCGGATAGGCTGGATTCTTGGTGCTGGTGCTGGCCCACAGCGGCCGTTGAACGGATCCGCCTTGATCGGATAATGCGTGCCATCGATCAGAGTCGAAAATTCGCTGAAATTGCTGATACGCCATACGGGCGTTGTCAATTGCGATGCGGCCGAGTAGATCGTTGGCGGCGGCCGAGCCAACCCCAATTCGCCCCAATGCACGATCGACCGCGGTATCCACTCGGCTGACGAAGAAAGAGGCCACTGAGGCAATGTGCTGGATCGAGTCGCCACGCTCCGCCCGCTGCTCCAGGCCGGCCAGGTAGGCCTCCACCACTTGCTGGTAGCGTGCCAAACCGAAGATCAGCGTCACATTGACGTTGATGCCGTCGCTGATCAGGGCCTGGATTGCCGGAATCCCTGCTACGGTGGCCGGCACCTTGATCATCACATTGGGCCGGCCCAATTCAGCGAACAGCCGGCGCGCCTCCAACACGGTCCCCTGCGTGTCATAAGCCAGGGTTGGGCTGACCTCGATGCTGACATATCCGTCGCCGCCAGCGGTCCGCTGGTAGATCGGCCGCAGCAGGTCGGCGGTGCGCCCGATATCATCCAGCGCCAATCGCTCGTAGATGTCTGGCACCACCAAATCCAGCTCGACCAGCGCCCGGAGTGACCGATCGTAGTCGGTACTGCCGCTGATGGCTTTCTCGAAGATGGTGGGATTGGAGGTGACGCCGCTGACGCCGGTCTCGATCAGCGCAGCCAACTCACCGGAGTCAAGCAGCGCCCGCCGGATACTGTCGTACCAGATGGACTGCCCGAGCTGATTGAGCTCATTCAGGTTGGTCATCGGTATTGAATCATACCAACCGATGAGGCTGGCAGGTTGGTCAGCCGATCGACCGGGGCCGGTCTGGCTCTTGCCGGCGTGGGCCGAAGCGGGATCCGGCCGCCCAGCCGGCAGCTCGAGCCAGCTGGTGCAGACCTACTCGATCTTCAATTCGGGTTCGCTGGGTTCAAGTGAAAAGGCCGACTCCATGATCTCCAGCCCCTCCAGCAAGGTTTGCTGCCGCTCAGTCGAGATCTCATGGATTACATCGGCGACGTGCTGCTCGGCCTGCCGCTTGATATCTGCCAGCACCGCATGTCCGGCCTCGGTGATCTCTAGGTTGATACAGCGCCGGTCTTTGGTGTCGCGGGTCCGTCGGATCCAACCGTGTTGGACGACGTGTGCCACGGTCTTGGACATGCTCGGCGGGCTGACCGATTGGATCTCTGCCAGCTGACTGAGGTTGAACGGATGCTTCGATAACACAAACAACAGCCGCAGGTGTGCCGGGGCGATCGGTTGCTCGGTACGCTGGATCGCGGCCGCTACAGTGCGCATCACCATTGGGACAGTCTCCAGGATACGTCGAGCTGCCTCCCGTTCGACCTCGGAGTTCACTTTATTAGCTCTCCTAACGATTAGGAGGGCTAATTATACCAGTGCGGGTAGTGCCAGCCATTCTTCAGCTGCCTTCGGGTGCTTTAGGTTGCGAACCAGCTTGCCGGCCGCCACTGCCCGGTCCACCGCGTCGTCCAGTTCGGGCTTGCGCCAGCCAAACAGCCGGCCGAGTTGGGAGCGGGGACTGGCACCCAGCGACTCGAAATACAGCTCCAGCAGTTTTTGGCGGGCTTGGCGTTCGCCGATCGCTCGAGCCCGTTCCGGCAGCTCGGGCAGGTGACGCGGAACCAGGTCGTAGATGAAGGCGTAGTTCCAGGCACCGGCCTCTGCCACTCCGATCGGCAGGATCTTCATCTCAATTTGGAGCTCGGTTAGCGAACGATCAAACCTGTATTTGCTGTCCTGGCTTGCCAGGCCGGACTTCCGGCGAAGCGCCACCGTGTCGATCGGACCGTGCTTGAGCACCGCTTCGTAGACCAGCTTGGCTTCCTGCTTCATCCGGCCCGCTTCGTATTGCACCAGATAATCCTGATCCGGTTCCCCATAGTTCTCGGTCAGCGCGTAGAAATAAGGGGCGGTCTCCAGCGAGATCAAGGTGGCCTTCTTGCGCAGCAGTTTGGCGTAGTACCAACGCCGCTGCCCAAGCATGCGGTCTTTCCAGCCCCAGGTGACGTGGCCAGGATCGTCATGTTCAGATGGGACCGGTCGATTGCCAGCGACCGCCGTCCACAGGCTGGGGAACTCGATACCCTTGGTTGGCCAAAAGAACACGTAGCCGCGCCGCTCGACGAAGTCGATCGCCTGCTCCACATCGGCGGGTGGCCGTTTCAGCCAATAACTGGCCGTTCGATGGGCCTGCAGGCGTTTGAGATTGATCGAGTGGGTCACAATTGATTGGTCATCCTCAACGGGTTGGGTGTCCGATGCGCACCGCGGCAGCAATCTTACTCCGCCGTCCATCGGACAGATATAATCGCAGCTTCGCATGCGGACCCGAGTCCTGACTTCCGGTCCGCGATCCCGGGCCACTTTGCCATTACGGACTGCAACGCCATCGGGTAGATTGGGAGGCTCAGAGGCATAGGTCAAACTGGCCGGAACCAAAGCCAATGGTCCGGCGTCATACATTTCTGGAACAGCTTTACCAAATCGAAATGGGCGGGCATGACCCGCCGGAGGAAGATCAATGAAATACAGAACAGGTTCAAGTTGGACCCTGGCCGTGGCCGGGCTGCTGCTGTTGGCAATCGTGACTTCGGGATGCGGCTTGTTGAACACCAGCGCCAGTCCGGAAGCCAGCAGCTCCACGGAACGATCGATCTCAGTCACTGGATTCGGTGAGGCGACCGGTACCCCGGATATCGCAACCGTACAGTTAGGTGTCGGCACCGACGCCGATACGATTGGCCGGGCGATCGAGCTATCCAACCAGGTGGTAGATCAGGTCACGCAAGCGCTGCTGGATTTCGGCATCGCGGCCACCGATATCCAGTCGACCAGCTTCAACGTCTACTACCAGGATGAGTTCGACCCATCCACCGGCCTACAGACGGGGAAACGCACCTATCACGTCGATAGCAACCTGAGCGTGACGGTGCGGGACATTGATCGAGTCTCGGCCGCGATCCAGGCCGGGCTGGACGCCGGTGCAAACAACGTCTTTGGCCTGAGCTACGGAATCGATGATTCCAAGGCATTGGAGTCGGATGCGCGAACAATGGCGCTGGAAGACGCTCACGACCGCGCTTCGCAGCTTGCGTCGCAGCTCGGTTTGACGCTGGGCGACCCGTTGGTGGTCAATGAACTGGTCGGCGGCGGCGTCCTGAGCCTGGCAGAGGCCGCCACAGTTCGTGGGCTTGGCGGCGGCGGTGGTCCACCGCTCAGTCCGGGCCAGCTGACGGTCTCGATCCAGGTCGATATCCAATACGCCGTAGACGGCTAACCTGGGTTCGTGTTGGCGGCAGATGGTCGCCGCCGGCACGGTTTCTACCCTCGCCCGCTTCGGGCTTCCGCCGGACGTTCAAGCCGGGCGGCGGCCCGGGCGGGCGTTTTCTTGATTCGTGTCCCTGAAACCGGTGGTCCTTTATCAAAGCAGATCGTTCTGGTACGATAGCATCCTCCACCCGCCGATGAGCTAAGTCTGGCGCGCAAGTCCTGAGGATGTCATCACGGCGACCTTTGACCGTATATTTAGCCGTTCGGATCGAAGGATGAGCGGCCCGACGCCGCGGGACCAGTCAACTCCCCAGCAGAATCAGGCGATGCTGGATCTCGATCCAGCCCTCGCCAGGCAAGCCAGCGGAGTCCACCTCAGCGTCCAGCAAGCCGGCCTCAGCTTCGGTGGCATTCGAGCCCTGCAAGACGTCAGCTTCGATGTCCAGCGAGGTGAGATTCTGGCCCTGATCGGCCCGAACGGTGCCGGCAAGACTTCCCTGCTGAACTGCATCAACGGTTTCTATCGACTTGACCACGGACGGATCGGGTTCGAAGGGCTGGACATCACCGAGCTCCCGGCGCACCAGATCCCAATCCGCGGCATCGCCCGCACCTTCCAATCCCCGGCGCTGTACAGCGGATTGACCACGCTGGAGAACCTGATGGCGGCCCGCCATATCCACATGCGCTCCGGGATGTTGGATTGCCTGGTGTACTGGGGTCTGGCCCATAGGGAAGATATCCGGCATCGGGAGGCGGTGGAGGAGATCATTGATTTCCTGGAGATCGAGGCCATTCGCAAGGCAGTGGTCGGAACGTTGCCGCACGGCTTGCGCAAACGAGTGGAACTCGGACGGGCGTTGGCCATGGAACCGCGTTTGCTGCTGCTCGATGAGCCAATGACCGGGATGAACGTTGAGGAAAAGGAAGACATGGCCCGCTTCATCCTCGATGTGCACGAGTTGAAGGGCACCAGCATCATGCTGATCGAGCACGATATGGGACTGGTGATGGATATCGCCGACCGGGTCGTGGTGCTGGACTTCGGAGTCAAGATCGCCGAGGGGGCTCCGGACGAGATCCGCGACGATCCGCAGGTGATCAGTGCCTACCTGGGTGAAGCGCATGAGTGACACGCTGCCCAAGTTGTGGTTGGAGCGGGTCCGTCGCTATCGCGGCAGCGACAAGGTCGCGGTGCGGCAGAAAGACTTCGGCATTTGGCAAAGCTTCACCTGGGACGAGGAGTACCAGCAGGTGCGGGACTTCGCATTGGGTCTATCGGCCCTGGGCATGCAGCGCGGCAACCGGGTTGCGGTGGTGGGAGACAACGACCGCGAGTATCTGTGGGCCGCGCTGGGCATCATGGCCGCTGGCGGCACGGTGGTTGGATTGTTCACCGATGTCGGCCCCAAAGAAGTGGCCTACGTGGTCAGCCACAGCGACGCCACATTTGTGTTGGCCGGCGACCAGGAACAGGTAGACAAGCTGCTGGAAGTTCAGCCCCAGCTCCCACTGGTCAAGCGAGTGATCTATTGGGACAACCGCGGTATGTGGCACTACCAGGACCAATGGCTGATCGAATTCGGCGACGTGCAGGGGAGCTGGAATCCTGCCGAGGGAGATCCGGACCGATTGTTCGAGGCCATGATCGAAAAGGGCCAGGCGCACGAGCCGGCAATGTTCTGCTACACCTCCGGCACCACCGGCCAGCCGAAAGGGGTCGCCCTCTGTCATCGCAATTTTATCGAAGTGGTGAAAGCCACCGGGGAGGTCGATCCGCGTCACGACACCGATAACTACCTGTCGTTCATCCCGTTGGCCTGGATCGGCGGCGCAGCGCTGGATATCGCCCCGCATGCCATCGATGGCGCGATCTTGAATTTTGCCGAGAGCCCGGAGACGGTCCGCGAAAACATCCGCGAGATCGGTCCGGATCTGGTGTTGTACAACTCCCGGCTGTGGGAAACGCTGGTCGCGACCATCCGGGCCCGCATGCTCGACAGCAGTTGGCTGAATCGGAGGCTTTACGACCTGTTCTTGCCGATCGGCTATCGGGTCGCCGATCTGATGCTACAGCGCAAACCCATTCCGGTCTTGCTGCATCTGGCGTACTGGCTGGGCGGCAGAATGGTCTTCAAGCCGCTGCTGAGCCAGATCGGCCTGCATCGAGCGCGAGACGCCTACACCGCCGGTTCAGCGCTCAGCCCGGACGTGCTGCGATTCTTCAGCGCCTTGGGGCTGCCCTTGCGCCAGATCTATGGCTCCACCGAATTGACCGGCGGCACCTTGATGCACCGGCGCGATGCGCTCAATTATGCTTCGGTCGGTGAACCGATCCCGGGAGCGCGGGCATCGATCTCGCCCACCGGTGAGATCCTGCTGAGCGGCCCCGGGCTGTTCCTCGGTTACCACAAGGACCCGGAGGAGACCGAGGCCTGCCTGTACGAGGACGAGCAGGGAGTGCTGTGGTTTCGCACCGGCGATGCCGGCCACATTGACCAGCAAGGGCAGCTGATCTACCTGGACCGGGTCAAAGACATGATCGAGTTGGCCAGCGGTGATCGCTACTCTCCGCAATTCATTGAGGGCCGGCTGAAATTCAGTCCGTTCATCAGTCACGCTTTGACGGTGGGTGACACCAGCAACGACTACGTGACGGCCATCGTCACCGTGGACTTCGAGAACGTGGGACGGTGGGCCGAGAAGCACGGCATCCCCTACACCACTTTGACCGACCTCTCGCAAAAACGCGAAGTGTACGAGCTGATTCGACAGGACGTCGAAGAAGTCAACCGCACCTTGCCCGCTTCCGGCCGGATCCACAAGTTCGTACTGCTGCACAAGGAATTCGACGCCGATGAGGGCGAGATGACCCGCACCCGCAAACTGCGGCGGCGATTCCTGCACGACCGCTACGGCATGGTGATCGACTTGCTGTACTCGGACCGGCAGCAACTCGAAATCGACGACGTGGTGCAGTATCAAGACGGGCGCGAGGGCCGGATTCGGACCACGCTACACGTCGAGTCAATGGTCAACGAACCGGCTCACCCATGAACTGGTCACTGGTTCCCCAGCAATTCATTTCGGGCATCTTGAATGGCGGAATCATTGCCCTGGTGGCGGTCGGCATCGTCTTGATCTTCAAGTCTTCCGAGGTGTTCAACTTCGCTCAGGGCCACATGTTGCTGATCGGCGCCATGCTGACCTGGTGGTTCGCCGGGGCAAACGAGAACGGGAAGGAGCTGTTCAACCTGCCGTTTGGTGCGGCGCTGGCGCTGGCCATCGTCTTCTCGGCGCTGCTTGGTTTCGCTATCGAACGGCTGGCATTGCGGCCGATGACCGGCCAGCCGCTGATCGCAATCATCCTGATGACGCTCGGACTGTCCCAGTTCCTGGAGGGCCTGGCCAGCGTCCTGTTCGGGGTGCAGCCCAAGAGCAACTTCCCTGCCCCTTTCCCCTCCAACGATGTGTTTCGTCTGCCGTTCCAGGGAGCGTTCAATGACGTCATCATTCTGAAGAAGACCCTGGTCGTGGCCTTTCTGGCGGCTATGCTGGCATCGGTGGCGTTCGCGCTGTTCTTCCGATTCACCAAGTTTGGGCTCTCGATGCGCGCCACTGCGGAGGATCACGAGCTGGCGCGTAGCATCGGGATCCGTGTGCCGAGAGTGTTTGGCGCCTCCTGGGGCATCGCCGGAGTGATCGCCACCCTAGGTGGGGTGCTGTTGGCAATGTTGAGTGGCGCCAGCCTAAGCATGACCACGGTGGTGCTGATCGCCTTTCCGGCCATTCTGCTGGGTGGGCTGGACTCGCTGCCGGGCGCCATCCTAGGTGGAATCGGGGTCGGCCTCTCACAGACCCTGGTACAGGCCGCCAAGGCTCCGACCATTCGCAGTTCGGCCGAGATCGCACCCTATGTGTTGTTGTTGATTGTGTTGGTCCTGCGGCCAGAGGGACTATTCGGCCAGAAGCGGATCGAGCGAATCTGAATGTTGCGGCCGGCCGGCGAATTCGACACCAGCTACGCTCATGACATGGCTACCATTCGGCGACCGTGGCAGTGGGCAGTGCTGATCGCGTTTGTTGTGCTCATGGCCCTGGTTCCGCTGTGGGGCAGCGCCTACGTCGTATCCACCGTCAATCAGATCGCCTACACCGTGATTGCGGTGCAGGGACTGAATATCCTCACCGGCTACGCCGGCCAGATCTCCCTTGGCCAGGCGGCGTTCATGCTGGTCGGCGGCTATGTGTCCACGCTGATCGCGACCCATCTCGGGCTCAGCGTTTTCCTCACCATCCCAATCGGCGCCCTGGGGGCGGGGCTGATCGGCATCCTGTTCGGACTGCCGTCGCTGCGGGTCAAGGGTTTCTATCTAGTGATGGCGACCCTGGCGGCCCAGTTCATCGTCCCGTGGTTTGCCCGTCACGTCTTCCCGAATCTGCTGGGCGGATCCGGCGGCCGCATCGACTCTCCGGTGCCGCATCTGGGGCAGTTCGCCTTTGATGAGCCGCAGAGCTATGTCTTGATCTCGCTCGCGGCGCTGATGGTGACCACGATTCTGGCTCACAATTTGGAACGCTCGCGCCTGGGTCGGGCCTTCGTCGCCATTCGCGACAACGATCTGGCTGCCGAGCTGCTGGGAGTCGACCTCTTCGGATACAAGTTGCGGGCTTTCTTCCTTTCGGCGCTGTTCGCCGGGCTGGCCGGCGCCCTGCGCGCCCACAGCCAGCGCGGGATCGGCCCGGAGTTCGGGTATGATCTCGTGGAGTCGATCTTCCTGCTGGGAATGCTGGTGGTTGGGGGGCTGGGAAGCAGTCTGGGCCCGTTCTTTGGCGCCACCGCCATCGTGCTGCTGGAAGACCTCGCCAACCTGACCGGGTCATTGGCGGTCGACGTCTTCCCTCGCGCCGCCGCAGCCGGATTGTTGACTTCCTTCCGCCCGCTGTTCTTCGGCCTGGTGCTAATGCTGTTTCTGATCGTTGAACCGCGTGGGCTAGCACATCGATGGAGGCAGCTCAAAGCCTCCTGGCGTTTGAGACCGTTTTCGTATTGAGTCAGAGGAGGTGGGTACCCAGCTCGACCATCTGAAGCACGTCGCACTGGAGCGGCCAACCATTCATCCACATTACAGGAGTGAGGAGAACCACAGAATGTCCAAGAAGATTGTCTTTTCCCTATTGTTGCTAGCGGGGCTGGTCTTGGGTGCCTGTTCGCAGGCCACCGCCGAGCCCACCAACCCGCCCAGGCCGGCTATGAAGGCGAGACGATGGTGTGGTACTCGCAGGCCGGACTCACCGGGGCGCTGTCCACCATCCTCGGCTCATCCTTCGTCAACGGCACCAACGACGCCATCGAGGACTTGAACGCCGCCGGCGGCATCTGTGGGGTGACCATCGAGCTCAACCTGACCGATACCCAGTACGACGCTGAGCAGGAGATCGCGGCCTATGACGTCAATCGCGCCGCCGATCCTTCGCCGATGTTTATCCTGACCTACGCCAGCCCGGCCACCATCGCTTTGAAAGACCGGGTTGCGGAGGATCATATCGTCAACGTGGCGGCAGGCTTGAACGCCGCCGCAGCCTATGACCCGGCAGACGGCTATACCGTGTTGATCGCCCCGATCTACTCCGATCAGTTTGCCGGATTCCTGCAGTGGGCCAGTGACAACTGGGCCGATATCAAGCCTGAGTCGGCCGGCGATGACATCGTGGTCGGCGTAATCGGCTGGGAAGGCAGCTTTGGTGCTGGGGCAACCACTCCCAACGCGCTGGCTTTCGCCGAGTCGATTGGGGCCACGGTGCTGCCATTGGAGACCATCCCGATCAGCCCCGAGGCCGATCCAACTGGCGCCGTCCAGAACTTGCAGCTCGGTGGTGCCAACGTGCTGTACATCCAGAATCTCGGGTTCGGCACCGCCCAGGTCATCGGCGCCATTCGCCAATTAGGCGTGTGGGACGACTTCGTGGTCGGTGGGGTGAACTGGACCATGAACCGGGACGTGGTCAACATCCTGGGCGAGGGCGCGGCCGCCATGAACGGTTTTTACGCGCC
>CAZGCX010000089.1:0-9710 GCA_964524585.1 uncultured Anaerolineaceae bacterium | reverse complement strand
GCCCGAGCGTCGGTGGAGAAGTCGTGATCGGTGGGATGGGCTGCGCTAGGCCGCTGGCCCAAGCGTCGGTGGAGAAGTCGTAACCGGCGGGTTGGGTTGCGCTAAGGCACTGGTTCGAGCGGCAAAGTAAAGCGCAGCAGGGTGCCCTCGCCCAGGGTGCTCTCGGCCGAAATCTGTCCCCCGTGCGCCTCGACCAGGTTCTTGGCGATGGTCAGGCCCAGCCCGCTGCCGCTGGTGCCAGGCGCCTGCCGGTCGCCACTCCCCGCCGCCGGGCCGCCGTCATCCGCATCGGTCGATGGCGTGCCACCCTTGTAAAACCGTTCGAAAATGTGCTCCAGGTCATCCGGCGCGATCCCGGTCCCGGTATCTGACACCGTGACTTGCGCATAGCCATCAGATTCTACGGCGTGAATCGACACTTTCCCGCCGCCGGGGGTATGCCGCAGCGCGTTGGTGAGCAAGTTCACCAGCACTTCCCGGATGCGCACCGGATCGACCTCCAGCAGCGGAAGCTCGTCCGGCACATCCAGCTCCAATTCCACCGAACTGGCCTCTGCGACCCGCTGAAAACTTGCCTGGACTTCGCCGGCCAGAACGCCCAGATCGGTCGGCTCGCGGTGCAGGGCCAGCGTGCCGGTTTCAGCTTCGGAAAGCGTGCGCAGGTCGTCGATCAGCCGGGAGAGCAGCTGGACTTCCTCCAGAACCGGCTTCAAGTGCATCTGATCGGCAGGATACACACCGTCCAGCAGCGCTTCCAGGTTTCCCTGGATCACTGCAACCGGGGTGCGCAACTCGTGCGCCAGGTCGGCGACCAGATTGCGCCGCTGGCGTTCGGTCTGCTCCAAGCGCTCGGCCATTTCGTTGAAAGATCGGCCCAGCACCCGCAAATCCCGCGGGCCCCGGACCGGAACCCGGACTGAGTAGTCGCCCGACTCCACCCGGTCGGCGGCCCGGATCAAGTCTCTCAGCGGCAATCCCAGCCGGCGGGCACCGGAGATCAGCGCGAATACCAGCGCTGCCAGCAGTCCGAGCAGCGCAACCCAAGCCGCGCTGCTCACCGGCTGGCCAGGCTGGCCGAGCAATCCCAGCAGCCACAGTGTGCCGACGCAAAATACCAGCGGCGCCAAGACCACAAAGATCAGGAAGGCGCCGAATTGCCAGGCGAACCCCGGTCGGTGAACGCGCCAGCGCCGCACCGGCGGCCAGGTTTCGCCCTCCGGCCACCAGGGCGGTCGGCGGTCAGGGCGCGCGAACATGAACTTTCTTCTGGGATTCATCGCCTAATCATCCGCAGGGCGAGGACCCTGCGCAAGCCTGGCATGTCTTGCCGGCGAGCGTCCATCGGGTCTGCTCGACGGTGTTGGCTCATTCTTCGGCCAACCGGTAGCCGACCCCATACACGGTCTGAATATAGCGCGGTTGGCGCGGATCGGGCTCGATCTTGCGTCGCAAGTTCTTGATATGGGTGTCGATCGCCCGCTCGTAGGACTCAAACGCCACGCCGTGCACGGCTTCGAGCAGCTGCGAGCGGGTGAAGATTCGGCCGGGCTGGCGGGCCAGCGCGGCCAGCAGCTGAAACTCGGTCGGAGTGAGCTCGACCTCTCGTCCGGCGACCGACAGTCGCATGCGTGGCACGTCGAGTCTCAGTTCACCGGCGCTAAACTGCTCGGCGCCCGGGGCCGCCAGGCCCTCGGCACGGCGCAGCACCGCCCGCACCCGAGCCACCAGCTCCTTGGGGCTGAACGGCTTCACCATATAGTCGTCGGCGCCCAGCTCCAGACCGACGATGCGGTCGGACTCTTCGCCGCGGGCGGTCAGGATGATCACCGGTGTGCCGGCCTCTCGCCGCATCGCGCGCAAAACGTCCAGACCGTCAATCCCGGGCAGCCCCAGGTCGAGCACTACCAGATCCGGACGGCCGGCGCGGAATTGATGCAGCCCCTGTTCGCCATTGCTCGCCGAACCCACCCGGAAGCCGGCTCGCTCCAGGTAATCGCGCGCCAGCTGCACAATCTTGGGTTCGTCTTCCACCAGCAGCACCGAACGCATCGTGACCTCAGCCTAACCGCATTCTTCGAGTATGGGAAGCCTCCCTCCGGCGGTCGCCGGAGGGAGGCTGTGTGGCGCTGGCCGGGGCGGGCTGGACCATGACGGTCCGGCGACCCGGTTCCAGCATCTCGGGTTCAGGCCTTCGGCTGATCGCCGGACGATGGCTCGTCCTGGTGCATCTGCTCGTACCACCGATCGACCTCGTCACGGAACTTCTTCCAGCGCTCAGGGTCCTTGTGACCCGATCCCGGACCATGCCCCCAGCCTGGACCGCGCCCCCATCCCCGGCCGAAACCCCAGTGGCGCATCCTCCACGGCAGGAAAATCATCCGCACCCCGCCAAACAACAGCGATATCAGCAGCAGCGGAACCAGGCAGCCGAGCAGGCCAAATCCAAACCCGAACGGTCGGTACTGGCCGTACGGTGCGAGGTACGCCGGCGGAAGCTCACCTGCCGGCAGGTCTGCGGCCTGCGCAACGCCCTGATTTACGCCGGCGTTGTAGGCCAGGTAACCGATGCCGGCCACGGCCGCAACGATGACCAGCAAGCCGATCAAGCTAAAACCCCATCCAAAACGTCGTCCAAACATCAGATCCTCCTTTGAGATCGTGATGGATGGAGTTTCTCGCCGAATTGTGGAGCCAATGTGAAGCAGCGATGGCTTTCGCTTGGAGAGATCAGGGCTGGTAGATGCGGGTTTCGGGTTTGAAGGCCGCCCAGGAGAACCAGAAATGATTGATCGAGACCACCGGCGTCAGCGCTGCGCCGGTCAGCTCGCCCTCCACTGCCCGGCCCAGCGAGTCCCACCGCGAGCCGGTTTCCTGATCGGTAATCGTTTCGCCATCAGTCGCGAAGGTCAGTATTTGGTCACCCAGCCTGCGCAGATAGGCCGAGGCGCTGCCCACCGGACGACCTTCGGCAATCGCATCTTGATCCAGCGCCGAGACTGCCCCCGGCTGCCAGAAAACCACAATCGGCTGTCCGCCCACCGCCTCGTTGACGATCCCGGCGGTCTCAAGCTCCTGGTAGGGGAAGGCGACGGCTTCCCCGTTCAGCTCGACGGCCAGCACCCGCGCCATGGCCGGGAGCTGGCCGGGCGTCGGTGGACCGACATACAGGAACGGCGACCGATGGATATCGTCGTAGCCGGAATACGGATTTCTGCCATACGGCCTGGAGTAGCCGGTGTCCTGCGAGAGTACCGATCCTCCCGGATACAACTGCGCGAACTCCTGCCACGAGATCATGGTGGCGGGCAGGAACTGCAGCTGAATCCCGGTGAATTCCCCGGCGATCGCCTCGCCGCTCGCCTGCTGCCACCAACTTTCGGTCTGGCGGTCGTACATGATCAGGTTGCTGTAGCGCAGCCGTCCGGTCGTGCCGAAATCCAGCGTGGTCCCATCGACGGTCCGGTCGAAGGCGATGGCGGTGTTGCACAGCGGGCAGAAGGTCACCAGCACCGGGCGGCCCCCGATGGTGTCATTGACGATCTCGTGCCAGGTCAGGATCTGGATCGGGTAAGCGCGGGCCTGGTCTCCTTCGACCAACGCAACCACCGGTTCCTGCGGGCTCAACCAGGAACCAGCCGCTTGCACCGATTCGAACTTCGGTTGGTCGATAGCCGGGATGCCGTCTTTGGGCGGCCCGCCGGACAGGATCTCGGCGTAGTCGACGCTGTGCAGGCTGAAGTCGGTGGTGAATTCACGCTCGGCACCGATCGGGGGCGGCGCCTCGGCGGTTACCGCCGGATCGGGCCCTGGGGGAGCGGTCATGGGTGTTTCTGATCCGGAGGAGGGGGGCAGACTGGTGGCCGCCGACTCCCCTGGAGTGCTGAGCGTGGACCCGCATGCGGCGAGCAGTACCGGCGCCAGGCAGGCGATAGCAAACGGTCGGCGCCACTGCGGCGAGCGTTTCGAGTCGGCCAGCAATCGGTGGCAGGGACTCGGTCCCTGATCAACTGACTCGGACAATCGCGTCGCTCTCGAACCACGAGTTCGCCTCAATCCCGAGCTGCGCAAGCAATTCGGGTGGCACGCCGATGTCGGCCACATACAGCTCGCCCACGTACGGTCTGGCCGACGAGGCAGTCAGGCCGGTTTTCGGCAGCGCCAAGGTGAGCGTCGCCGCCGCCCGGACGCAGCTCGCTGCCGGCTCCCCGCTGTCGGGATTCAGTCCGGAAGGAAGATCGAGCGCCAGCACCGGTGGACCGGCTCGATTGACCTGCTCGATCCATTCTGCGGCCTCCCGGCGCGGCTCACCGCGCAGGCCGTATCCGATCAACGCGTCGATCAGCAAATCAGCCCCGGAAAGCTGCGGCGGTTCCGCAGATTCCAGCCCAAGTTGCTCCACAGACCGCAGCTGGAGGGCCGGAACCTCCTTCAACCGCGCTCGATCTCCGGCCAGTGCCACCGCGACCGCCACGCCCCGGTTATGCAGGTGACGGGCTGCTGCCATTCCTCCGCCGCCGTTGTTCCCCGTGCCGCACAGCACGACGATCTGGCGATCGCGCAGGCGGGCTCCCAGCATGCGGCTGGCCTGCTCGGCCAGGTTTCGGCCAGCGTTCTCCATCATCTGGATCAACTGGATGCCAAACTGCTGAATCATCAGCCGATCGACTTCGGCCATCTGTGCCGCGCTGACGCTGGGGAGGGAGTGATTTGTCATGCTGTGCTGATTTGGAGTTGGCGCCGTTCGGAACCGATCAGAGTGGAGGAGACTTTGACCGCCGACCGCGCCTTGCCGGAACAGTACGGCTAGCGTTCGACCCTGACGCCGTGCCAGAAGGCGACGTGGTCCTTGATCTCGCTGGCGGCCGCACTTGGCTCCGGGTAGTACCAGGCCGCATCGCGGTTGGTCTGGCCGTCGATGACCACGTCGTAATAGCTGGCGACGCCTTTCCAGTGGCAGACCGTGTGGCTTTCGCTCGGTTGAAAGAACTCCCAATGGACCGAATCATGCGGGAAGTAGTAGTTGCCCTCCACCACAACGCCTTGATCACTTTCGGCCAACACGTTGCCGTTCCAGGTCGCTTTTGCCATTGGTGTCTTGCCAGTCCCTCCAGTGCATGTTGCCGGGGATGTCATTCGGACGCTTTCAGCGCCGAGCTTCTTACGGCTCAGCCGTCGGTAACGATCGTCACCACGCCGTCCGGCGAGACGGTGGCGTGACCACGAGCCGGCTTGGCGTGGTCCACCCCAGCACGATCACCGGCTACCCAGCGGTCATGACGCGCCTCGAGCCGCTGCCGTCGGTGGCGGCGGCCCACGGGCCCAGGTTGGTGAACGAGCTTCCGTCGCCGTGGCAAGCTGGCTCGCGCCGATCATCGGCGCGTCCGGAGTCTCATGAGATCAGCCTAGCCCGGTTGGAATGGATCCGGCCCGAAGTGCGGGCCGATGGAGTGCTGCAGGCCGTGTGGGGCTCAGGCTTCAAGCTCGGCCGCGATGCGCTTCTTGAGGGTGCCGACCGACACCGGCTTCGCAGCCGGATCTTCCTCATTCGACGCCGGATCGACCAGCCACAGCCCCTCATCGTTCTGGACCCAGGCCAGACTGCCGGCATCGGTGTCCGGCGCGTCCGGATGGACCGCGATCATCAGCAACACCATTCGCGCCGCCGAGTCCAGCAGCTCCGCCAGCGGCCGCGGCTTGGCGCCGCGCTTTGGACTCGGAGCCTCCAGCGCGCCGCCCGCGGCCAGAATGCCGTCCAACGCCGCATCCAGGTCGGCCAGCTGCTCGAACTCGTGCTGTCCTTCAGGGGCGACGGTATTGCGGACGATCGAGGAGCCTGTGAAGCTGAAGATCACCGGCGGATCGGTGTGCTCCTGCCGCACCGTTCGCACGATGCACACCTGATCTGGCGACAATGCTGCGCCGAGCACGGTCGCCAGCTGGGTTGTGACCCCAGCCTCCGCTTCGAATGGCAGGCTGATCAGCAGCCCCCGGTCGAGCAGCTGCTCTTCGGTCGCCTCCCGCCCGCTTTCGTCGATCTGAAAATCGGCCAATGCCGAGGAGCTGTCGAGCAGACGGCCGCCGCTCATGAGGTCGACCAGCACCGCCAGTTCGGCCGAACTGAGCGAGAAGGCGGCTACTGGGCTGGTCGCTGCCACTTGAATTAGCGCTTCTCCAGCATCTCGACCAAATCGTCGTGCCAGGCAAATTCACCTTCCCCGCTGAACATCTCGATCAGTTCATCCAGATGAGTCTTGAGCATCGGGGCCAGCCATTCGAAGTAGTCGAGCTTGCCCTCCCACATGCGATTGATCAGTTTTCGGGTGAGCAGCTGCTTGCCTTGCTTCAGCTCGATCAGCCACAGAGCGTTGTACCAGCCCACCTCGCCATTGAGGTAGAAGGAGATCATGCCAGGGGACGGAGTGTCGAGCCGCCCCAACGAACAAGCCTCTGCACCATCCATCAATGTGAAGAGCATCCGGCAGCGCTCGGACTCAAGCATCCAGCGGCACTCTCGGCCCCCGAGATCGGATGCGCATTCAACAGAGTGGAATCCGTATTTAGAAATCAGGCCGCCGAGCGCTTGCTCAACATGGTCGACGAAATCCTGGCAATCGCCGCAGTCTACGTCCATTGTCACATCCTGTATCTCAGATCGGTCGGGCTATGGTGAACTGTCTTCGATCAACTCCAGGCCCGGGCCAACCGAGGCCCCGGCCGCGCGGCCAGCGGTGCTTGCCCGCCATCCGCCGGTCTTCACCCAACTGTCTCCAATCTGCTGATAGCCGTATTCGTAGCCGTAGCGCTGCAGGAAGTTGATCTCTCTGGCTGCGTAGGAATCTGGGCGGAGACGAAGCAGGTCGTTGACCGTCTCTCCTTGGAGTTCGAACTTGCTTACTCCGGCTTCAAGCTGAGACTGCATGAACTCACGGTTCACCGCCCAAGTCCGTTCGCGGCCCGCCTGCTTGATAACTCCCCAAAGATCGTCTCCGGTGGTGTACACCGTGCCGCCAAACGTCCTGGCTTCCCCGACGTAGCCGAGGAACCCTTTGGCGGGATTGGCTTCGGTTGCGCCCAGCACGACCCGTTCGAGTCCCGCAGTCGTCTCTGTGGACTGAGTGGCAATGTAGCGGGCGACGGCGGCCTCGGCCCGGCTGCCGGTTGCAACTGTGCCCAACTCGGTCGCCGCCTCCGCAACCGACGCAGTCCGGGCTCCAACCTCCGCCGCGTCGGCCGTCACCCGGGCGGCGCGGGCGGCCTTGGCCATATCGGCGATCTTGTCGGCGCCTTTGGTGCCCAGCAGGATCGAGCCGACGAACATCACGCCGCGCCCGATCGCCTGCCCGGGATGGCCGCTCTCCCAGGCCTCGACGTACGGCCCCTTGAAGGCCTCCCACAGCATCTTGGGGTGGGTGATGCCCTGCCACAGCCCTTTGGCGGTCCCGACCGGGTCGGTCACCAGCTTGTACAGCCCGGTGACCATGTCCTTGCCTTCGTCCCACATTCCGATGAAGAAATCGCCGACGTGGCCTAGGGCGGTTTGGGCGGTTTCGAACACCCGGCCGTCGAGCGAGATGCCGGCGAGCAACATCGCCAGCAGGCGTGCGGCGTCCTGCTCGGCGCCCTGCAGGACCTGGATCATCCGGAGCGTGACCTGCTGCGCAGTCTGCAAAGCCTCGCTCAGGCGACGAACGCCCGGCAGTACGTCCTGGTCCATTTCGGTGTAGAAGGCTTTGGCGCCCTTGCCGGCCCAATCGCCGGACTGGAGCGTGTCTTTGGCGCGCGCAACTTTGAGGAGCGTCTTGCCGGCCGCGTCCGACTGCCGCGCGAAAGCCTGCGCGATCTGCATCAGGGCGTCGTAGTCCCAGCGGAGCTTGGGGGCAGGCATTGGGTTCGGGTGTAGCAGTACTTTAGCAGTTTTGGCGCAGAGGCTCAACAATCAGATTTGCAGGGGGGTCTGGGGCTCCGACGCGTTATCCGGCGGTCTAACCCCCGACCGCCACCTTGGCCCGCTTCTCCTCCCGCCCACGCACGTGCGAGTCCAAGATCCGCTTGCGGAGACGCAGGCTCTTGGGGGTGACCTCCAACAGCTCGTCGTCGTTCAAGTACTCGATGCACTGATCCAGGCTCATCTCGCGGGGCGGGGTGAGCCGGTCGTCGATCTCTTTGAAGGACTGGCGCACGTTGGTCACGTGGCGCTTCTTGCAGACGTTGACCGTCAAATCGCCCGGGCGCTGGTGTTCGCCGACCACCATGCCTTCGTAGACCTCCACTCCCGGCCCCAGGAACAGTGTCCCGCGCTCCTCGGCGCTCTTCAATCCGTAGGTGGTGGTCGTCCCGGGCTCCCAAGCTACCAGCGATCCGGAACCCTCGCGCAGCGGTCCGCCGGTCATCGGCAGGTAGCCGTGGAAGATGCTGTGCAGGAAACCGGCGCCGCGGGTGGCGGTCATGAAGTGGTAGCGGAAGCCCAGCAGCCCGCGAGTCGGCGCCAGATAGCTAAGGCGCACCGAATCGCCGCCATCGTCCTGCATATCGAGCATCTGCCCTTGGCGCCGCCCGAGCATCTCAACCACCGTTCCGAGCGCCGCCTGCGAGGTCTCAATGTAGATCTCTTCGAATGGCTCCAGCAATTGGCCACTTTCCTCATGCAAGATCACTTCCGGACGCGAGACCTGGAATTCGTATCCTTCACGCCGCATGGTCTCGATCAAGATCGCCAGGTGCAGCTCGCCCCGGCCCGACACCCGGAAGCGGTCGGCCGAGTCGGTCTCCTCCACTCGCAGCGAGACGTTGACCCGCAGCTCATTGAACAGCCGCTCGCGCAGCTTGCGGGAGGTGCTCCAGCGCCCTTCCTTGCCGCCAAATGGCGAGGTGTTGACCGCGAACTCCATCCGCACCGTCGGCTCCTCCACCCGGATGGTGGGAAGGGCGGACGGGTATTCGGGATCGGTCAAGGTCTCACCGATCGCCACGTCCTTCAGACCGGCAACCACCACGATCTCGCCCGCCAGTGCCTGCTCGACATCCAGCCGCTCGAGTCCCTGGTGCGTATAGACATATCGGGCCTCGTCATCGTGCACCGTGCCATCGTGTGAGATTCGGGCCAGCGGCATGCCGGTGGTGAGTCGTCCGGCGCTGATCCGGCCGGTGGCGGTCGTGCCGCGGTAGTCGTCGTATCCGAGATTGGTGACCAGCATCTGGAATGGCGCGTCCAGGTCGACGCTCGGGACCGGGATATGCCGAAGAATCGCCTCGAACAGCGGCTCCAGGTCGGGCCCAAGCTCGGGAGTGAGGCTGGCCTGGCCGGTGACCGCGTTGGTGTACACCACCGGGAAATCGGCCTGCTCGTCGCTCGCTTCCAGTTGGATGAAGAGGTCGAAGGTCTGGTTGAGCGCCCGCTCGGGGTTGGAACCCTTGCGATCGACTTTGTTGATCACCACCACCGCCCGGTGCCCGAGTTCAAGCGCCTTCTTGAGCACGAATCGGGTCTGGGGCATCGGCCCCTCATTTGCATCGACCAGCAGCAGCACGCCGTCGACCATATTAAGCACCCGCTCGACTTCGCCGCCGAAGTCGGCGTGCCCGGGGGTATCGACGATGTTGATCTTCACCGTCTCGCCGGTCTTGGGGTCCGGGATCGAAATGGCAGTGTTCTTGGCCAGGATGGTGATGCCACGCTCGCGCTCCAGATCGTTGGAATCCATCACCCGCTC
>CAZGCX010000088.1:0-9728 GCA_964524585.1 uncultured Anaerolineaceae bacterium | reverse complement strand
CGGGGCGCTTCGACCAGCCCCGGCGCCAGCCTTAGCATCACATCCACGAAAGCGGTCCAGCCGCGCCCGGCTGCGGCGGTGAGCTTGGACCACTGAACACGCAGCCAACGGGTTTGCTTGGCGACCGCCGCAGGCAGCTCGTATGCGCCTGGCTGGGTTTCCCCTCCGGAGAGTGCCCCGGATTGCAAGTGCGCGGCACTGCGTGTGGTCCTGCGGGAGCCGCGGCGCACGGCTGGCGCCGGCGGTACCGCCGGCTGGGCCGGAACTGCGCCTCCCGGTACGCGCAACAGCAATCCACGCACGTCATGGGTGCTGACGGCCGCCAGCCGTTCCAGCGCCTGATCTACGCCGAGGCCGCTTAGTCCAGCCAGCGCGTTGTCGGGCCAACCGTCGCCCGCCGAATCGCTGGTGAGCAGCAAGTCGCCTGGTTGAACTTCAAAGTGGCGGAACTGCACCATCGGGACCAGCGAGATGCCGAGCGGCCGAGAGTGGGGATCGGCCGGGGTCATGCGGGACACCGTGCCCGAGCGGAGCAGAATGAGCTGCCCCGGGCCGCATTGCGCCAGGTAGACATCCTGGTGCCGCACTGCGCCAGCGACGAACGGCGACTGCATTCCCTCATCGATCAGGGTCTGGTTCACGCTCAAGGCCGCCTCGCGCAATGCAGCGGTCACCGAGCCGGGGGTGCCAAAAAAGGCTGAAGCGGCGTCGTTGGCCAGCCGGTCGGCCCGGTTGTCGTCGACTGCCAGATTGACGAAGAACAGATCATGTGCGCGGCCGCGGGCCGAACGCCGGGGCGCCGCCTGTGCCAGGGTGCCTGGGGGAGGCGATTGCCGGCTTTCGCCGGCCGCAACGTGCAACAGTCCGAAATCTACATCCATGGGATCGGCTATTCTACAGTTTCGGGGCAGGCCCAGCAATCACGGTGCAAGTTCCGGGCCCAGATCACAGGTTGTGGAGCGGGCGGCGCCTACCAGGGCCAGAGGCCAAGCCAGTAGCTCACTCCCAGTCCCAACAGGATCAGTGCCAACAACGCCGCTCCAGCTACCGTCATTCTGGCCGTGGCGCCCAGGCAGCCACTGTTGGCCTGCGGCACCTGAACGACCATCACGGTAATGTTGTCGTGGCCGCCTCTGGCGCGCGCCAGATCGACCAGCTTGGACACTGCATCGGTGGGGGAATCGTCGAGCAGGTTTTGACGGATCTCGTCGTCCCCGACCAGATCGGTCAGTCCGTCCGAGCACAAGAGCAATTCGTCCCCCGGCTGCAGCTGCATTCCCTGGTTGGCCTCTGATTGCTGATCGTCTTCATTGTCGGTCAGCCGCAGGCGGAAGTCCGGGTCGGGGTCCTTCTCGCCGCCAAGGTGGCGGTGCAAGACATGTGCGTTGGGATGATTGCGGGCCTCCTCGGGGGTCAGGATGCCGTGATTGATGGCCTCTTGAACCCAGGTATGGTCGATCGAAACCTGCCGCAGCTTCGAGTTGCGCAGCAGGTAGATGCGGCTGTCGCCGACCGTCACCGAGTACAGTCGATCGGCAACAATCATCACCGCAGCCACGGTGGAACCCATGCCCTGCAAGCCCTCGTCGTGCCGCGCGGACTCGGTGACCGACCGGCCGGCGTTGATCACCGCGTGCCGTAGGTGGTCGATCGGGTCGGAACCGTCGGCCTCGCCGATTGACTTGACCAGCGTATCAACCGTGATTTGCGAGGCCACCTCACCCGCTTGATGTCCGCCGATGCCGTCGGCCACGATCGCCAGTACGACTGGGGTTTGCTCGTCCCCAAGCTGGTAGTGGGTGACCGAGTAGCGGTCTTCATTAATCTCTCGCACCTCGCCCGGATGAGATATAGCGGCGACGTCCAGGTGTGCTTTCTTGGATGGGTTCACGCTTGCTCCTGCTCCCCGTCCGGGTACACACGAACCGGGCGCGCCGGCTGCTCTCCCGGGAGCTGGAAGCGCAGCTCCACCCGACCCAGTTGCACCAGGTCGCCGTGACGCAAGCGGCGGCCATGGCTGCCGACCAGCTCGTAGTTGACCCAGGTGCCGGCGACGCTGCCCTGATCTCGCAGCAGGTAGTCACCGCCGGCCTGCCGGATTAACCGGGCATGCATGCGTTCCACCGATGGATCATCCAGCACGATGGCCGACAGAGAAGCATCGCGGCCAAGCACCACATCCACGCCCGACAATGCAATTGGATCGCCCACCGGTCGAACCGGCACCAGATGGGCCTCGGTCTGGGTGGTCGAGCGCAAACGGGCCCGCTTCATCGGGTTCAAACGTGGGCTGGGTTCGGTTTGCTGGGCGGTTGTGCGGCGGGCGAGGGAGGTCACGCCCAGCACCATGACCATTCCGGCCACCAGGATCGCCACCCCGGCCAGTAGGTTATCCATCACCGGCCGGATCGCTGAGAGGCCCTGTGGCGGACGCACCAAATCCACCTGAACCGAGACTGCCACGGTGTTGGCCTCCAGGCCAAGCTCGTCGACCACCGAAGCGCTGATCGTGTGCGATCCGCTCTCTGAGTAGCGGCTCAGGTCCCAGCTGAAACGCTCAAAAGGTGGCCGATCCCGCACGATGGCCGGATCGCCGTCTACCAACAGCTCGCTATGCACGATCTGCCGGGGATGCCCGTCAGGAAAGGTCAGCAGCAATTCTAGCTCGGCAGTGGTGGGCGGAATGTCCTGAGGCGCCAACTCTGGATCGTCCGTCGCGCGGGTCACCAGGTTGGGGGGCTGAATGAAGGCCACTTGAGGTGGTGCGACCTCGATCTGATAGTTGATCGGGGTTGAAGCTTGCTCGACGCCTTCGACTTCGGCCACCAGTTGCAGCGAATGCGGGCCAGCGCTGCTGGCCTGCGAGCGATAGGTAATGCGGTACTGATGCCGCTGCTGGAGCAGCTGATCAGCCAGGTCTTCGATCCCGGTCTCCGTGGAAGACACGACGAATTCGCCCCCGGTAGCAGCGGCCAGCTCGCGCAACGGTCCGATCAACGGCTCGTCCAGTACCTCGGTGTTGCTGAACAACACCGGATACACCGCGGTGGAAGTGTCGCGCGCACGTGAGATGGCGTTGGCCAGCGGCAGGTCGCGTGGGGTCTCGATCACCGGGGTGACAAAGACCATCGAGCTGGGGACCGTGCTGGGTTCGACCGGATCGGAGGCGAAATCCAGCGCGAGCAACAACAGGTCAAATCCGGAAATGCCGCCCTCGAAGCTGGGAGAAAGCTGGCCGAGCGCCGCAGACAGCTCCGCCGCCGATCCAGAGTGCTGGATCAGCAGTCCGTCGGCAGTGAGCAAGCTCAGATCATCCAGGCCGACCAGGCCGGCCTGATCGTTCAGCCAAAACTGGGTCAGCTGGTCCCGGGCGAAGTCGAAGCGGGTGCGGCCGCGCGAATCGCGGACCCCGAGCCCCGGTGCGGTGTTGATGACGAAAACCTGGCGAGTACCGATCGTGACCGGTTCCAGCGAGTAGTCGGCGATCGGCTGCTGATCCTCGATCAGTTGGAAGTCGCCGACGGTCAGTCCTTCCACCCGCCTACCAGTCTCATCCGAGACGGTCACCAGCAGGCTGATGGTCGGAAAGGCTTCGGTCTCCGGTTCAGAGACTCGCAGAGTGAGTTGAGGCTGGCTCGGGGGTTGAAGTACGGCCAGCATGAGCAGCGCGCAAAGCACCCGGCCGGACATTCGACCATTCTACACGAGTTACTCCCACTCGATAGTTGCGGGAGGTTTGCTGGTGATGTCGTAGACCACCCGATTGACTCCGGCCACCTCGTTCACGATTCGGCTGCTCAGGCGAGCCATCAAATCGTGGGGCAGGCGTGCCCAATCGGCGGTCATGAAGTCGTCGGTGGTCACCGCACGTAGCGCAATCGTCTCGCCGTAGGTACGGTGGTCGCCCATCACTCCTACCGATCGGATCGGCAGCAGGACCGCGAAGGCCTGTGCCGTCTCGAGCGATGTCTGGGCAAGCTCAGCTTGCAGGACCTGGTCGGCCTGCCGCAACGTGTGGAGCCGGTCGGGGCTCACCGGCCCCAGGCAGCGAACTGCCATGCCCGGGCCCGGGAACGGCTGGCGCTGTAGGATCTCGGCCGGAAGGCCAAGCGCAGCGCCCACCGCGCGCACCTCATCCTTGAACAGCAGGCGGAGCGGCTCGATCAGTTCCATTCGCATCGCCTGGGGCAGGCCGCCGACATTGTGATGGGTCTTGATCTTGGCCTGGCTGGACTCGACCACATCCGGATAGATCGTGCCCTGTACCAGGAAATCGATCTGCCCCAGCTTGGCTGCCTGCTCTTCGAAGGTGCGGATAAACTGCTCGCCGATCCGACGGCGTTTCTCTTCCGGATCGACCACGCCCTGCAGCTGTTGAAGAAAGTCCGCTGAAGCGTCTACCTGCCGGAAACTGGAGCCTAGCAACGGCTGCAGCACCGTCCTGACCAACCCCGCCTCATTGGCGCGCAGCAGGCCGGTGTCAACGAAGATGGCGTGCATCCGATCCCCCAGGGCGCGGTGCGCCAGGGTGGTCGCCACCGCCGAATCGAGGCCGCCACTCACGGCTGCAATCGCCTGGCCGCTCCCCACCTGCAGGCGGATCTGTTCGACCGTGGAGGGGATGAGGGCCTCCGGAGACCAGTTCGCGGTCACCCGGCAGACCTCGACCGCAAATCGCCTGAGCAATTCTGGACCGGCCGGCGTATGCTGCACTTCGGGATGAAACTGCAGGCCGAACCGGTTGCGTTCGGAGTCGCCCATGGCGGCGAATTCAGAATTGACTGAGTGGGCCAAGGATCTGAAGCCGCGCGGCAGTCGCTCGATCCGGTCGCCGTGGGACATCCAGACCGATTGCACGCCGGCTGGAAGCAGTGGCGCGCCGGGCTCAACCTCGATTTCGGCCGGACCGTATTCATGTGCCGCGGCCGCGATCACCTGGCCGCCCAAGGCATGGGCCAGCGCCTGCATGCCGTAGCAGATCCCTAGAATCGGCTTGCCGGACTCCAGCACGTACGGGGGGATCTGCGGCGCATCTGGTTCGTACACCGAAGCCGGACCGCCTGACAAGATGAAGCCTTTGGGGTGGCTGGCAGCCACCTGCGGTTCGGGCGCGTCATATGGGAACAGCTCGCAATAAACTCGAGCTTCACGCAGTCGACGGGCGATCAGTTGTGAGGTTTGTGAGCCAAAGTCCAGGATGACGATGCTGTCCATCGTCAATCGGCGGCGAAGACGATCCTGTCGCCGCTCATTTCGGTGATCACCGCCAGCGACTCGATGGGAACATCCAGGCCGGCCAGCAGCTGCCGGCCGTTTTCGAAGCGTTTCTCGATCAACGCGCCGATGCCGGCCAGAGTCGCTCCGGCGGCGCGCGCCAGCCGGACCAATCCCATGATCGTCTGACCGGAGGCCAGGAAGTCGTCGATGATCAGCACCCGTTCATTCGGGCCCAGGTACTCGGGCGACACGATCAGGTCGACCGTCCGTCCCTTGGTATGGGAGGGCGCCAGGGTGAGAAAGATCTGGTCCGGCATCGTGATCGGCTTGCTCTTGCGGGCGTAAACCACCGGAAGGCCGAGCTCGGCGGCGGTGGTCAGGGCCGGCGCGATGCCTGAGATCTCGGCGGTCAGCACCTTGGTGGCACCAACATCGGCGAACCGGCTGGCCAGTTCGACGCCGCAGGCGGCCATCAGTTCAGGATCGACCTGGTGGTTGATGAAACCATCCACCTTCAGTATCCCGTCGCCAAGGTTAGCGCCTTCGCGCTTGATGCGATCGATCAGGGCCTGCATAAAGGAATTCTACATCCGGCGGCCCACCTGATAAAGCGAAAGGCAGAAACTGGTGATGCGATCGATCGGCCGCGGTGGAAATGCCAGGGGGCAACTCCCGGGGACCCACCAGGCGCCTGCGACGACCCGAAGGGGCGGAGGCCGGCAATCGGGGGCCCAAGCCGGCTTGACATAGAACGGATGTTCCGCTAGAATTGCGAACAGGCGTGCGAATAGCGGAGGCGCATATGGCTCGAAGAAAACTATCAGAACGCCAACACAAGATGCTGGACTTCATCCGGAAGTTCAGCATGGAGAACGGCTATCCGCCGTCGATCCGTGAGATCGGCAAGGCGGCCGAAATCTCCTCTACTTCAGTGGTGAACTACAACCTGAACCGGCTGCAGGAACAAGGCTACCTGGATCGCGACCAGAATGTCTCGCGCGGAATTCGTTTGGCAGGAAACCTGGCTGAGCAGGTGGCAGACCTGATCCGGGTGCCGTTGGTCGGCCGCATTTTCGCCAGCGAGCCGGTGCCGCTTCCAAGCACCGATTCGCCGATGTTCAGCTCCGACGAGGCGATCGAGATCACCCAGGACCTGCTGAGTGCCCGCGATGGCCTGTTCGCCCTGGAGGTCAAGGGAGACTCGATGGTGGATGCCATGGTCAACGATGGTGACATCGTGGTCATGCAGGCGCAGCCCGAGTGGCACAACGGCGACATGGTGGCAGTTTGGTTGAAGGACAAAGAAGAGACGACCCTGAAGCACATCTATCGTGAGGGGTCAAAGGTCCGGCTCCAGCCGGCCAACCCGACCATGCAGCCGATCATCATCGACAATCCAGAGTCTCTGGAAGTGCAGGGCAAGGTGATGCTGGTGGTTCGCCAGCTGGCCTAGCCAGCCGTTCCGTCGCATGAGAAGAGGAGATCCGGCGCAAGCCGGATCTTTTGTTTTGCGTTCTAGGCCAGCGCGGCCAATTCGACCTTTACCTGAGCGATCTCGCGCTCGAGATCGTGCGCGATCTCGGCCAGCAAATCCTGACCAGACTGTTTGGCCATACTGACCGCGAGCTGAAGCTCCGCCAGCTCGGAGGCGGCCAGCTCATGCAGCTGCCGCTGCAGCCGGACGATCACGCCATCCAACCGGATGACCTCCGCTTGCAGATCGGTCGAAACCTCTTCGGGAGACTTCTCGGCCGCGCTCGGCGCTTGATCCGGCTGCGCCCGCAGTGCCTGCAGCGCAGCCAGATCCTTGGCCTGATAGGCCTGATTGATCTCGGCCATCACTTGCTCCCGCCACTTCTTCTGGTTCGGGTCGGTCGTGAGGTCGGGATGGAAACGCTTGGCCAATTGACGGTACAGTTCGCGCAGATCGGCTCGCTCGGCGGTCGGAGCCGTGGCCGGTCTCGGCTCTGAGCTCGGGCGGCGCGGCTGCCAGGCCCGTTCGAACTGACTGACGACGTCGGGAGTTTCGGAAGCGTCTGCCCGGTCGCCCCACTGGGCGCGGCGTTCAGCCTGGTGGCGAGCGAGCTTCAACTGCTTGTGCAGTTCATCGAGCTGGCGCTCGAGTGGACGGACTCGCGCCTGCAGCGTGTGCTCAAACTCTGCCAATGAGGAGCGCATCTCAAACAGCTCGAGTTCGAGCTGCGCGACCTGCTCTTGGCGATCTGCAACTTCGTGGCGAAGTGAGCGAAGGTGGGGGTCGGTGGCCTCCCGGATCGAATCCGAAAGGCGGCTACGGCGCCTTCTGAACATCGAGAGGATTGTACACGACGGGCTGAAAGACTACTTGGTACGGTGGTTCCTACGCGAAACGAAGCGGGTTGAGGCCTCCAGGTGGGCCGGCGCGGCCCAAAGATCGGGGAACAATGCACGTTCCTGAGCCAGCGCCTCACTGTAGCTTGCGCGTTGCCCGACCTGCAGCAGCTGCTTGACGGCTTGGACCGCCTGAGGATCGCGCTCGGCGAACTCGCTGGCGATAGACAATGCGGCCTCCAACGTTTCTCCGGTTGGCACCAGCCGACTGACCAGGCGCTGCTCGAATGCTTGGGGACCTCGCAGCACCCGGCCAGCAGAGAGCCACTCCATCGCCAGAGGGTAGCCGACCAGGCGCAGCAACCGCTGGCCGCCTCCCCAGGCCGGAACGATTCCGAGCCGGATGTGCATCAGCCCGATGCTGGCATCCTCGGCCATGATCCGTAAGTCGCAGGCCAGCGCGATTTCGGCACCGCCTCCCAGCGCCGGGCCTTCCATGGCAGCCAGAGTCGGGATGGGAAGCTGCTCCAGTGTATTGAGGGCGTCACCCATCACTGAAGCCAATCGAGCCCCGTCCAATCGGGTGGGGAAGCGATCGAGTTCGTACAGGTCGCCACCCGAGCAGAATGCGCCGTCAGCTCCGGTTATAACCAGCGCCCGAAGCGCCGAGTCACGTCCGGCATCCTCCACCGCCTGCCCAAAGGCCTCCATCGCCTCCCAATCCAGTGCGTTGCGTAGGCTGGGGCGGTTCAGCGTCAACACGCCGACCCCCTGGGAGGCCTTTCCATATAAGATGGATGTCATGCTCACCGGTCTCCTTGACCCGCAAAATTGCGGCCGTTATACTCGGCACGGTTCGGGGTGTGGCGCAGCTGGTAGCGCGCCGCGTTTGGGACGCGGAGGTCGGCGGTTCAAGTCCGCCCACCCCGACCTGGACCACTGAACCCGAGCAGGGTGTCCGGGTCTCACCCTCCGGCCGCAGGCTCACCTATATAACCCCGATCGATGGAGAAGATACGGTGCGGGGTCAGCGCGCCTCACTATCGCGCACGAAAGTGGATGTCGTGTTGTTGGCAGTTCGGCTCGACTCGAGCGGCCGAAAAATCGCGCTGGCGCGCGGCGTTGAACGCCGCGGGGCAGTCTGGTCGGACGTGAAGCTGTACGACCGAGCGGCAGTTGTGATGCAGCTGGAGGCCGGGCGACGGGTGTCGACTGGCCGCGAGTCTGAGTTGGCCGGGGATCTCGAACTGCTGTCGCCGGTGCGTGTGCTCCGGGGAAACGGCGCCGAGGGAGTGCTCACCATCGACGGTCGCCGCGGGCGATCGGCCGATCCCGCATCCTCGACTGACGCGCTGGATCTGCCGCGGTTCTGACCCGCGCACCGTCGGAGACCGACCGAGAATCAGCAGGTCAGGCGCGCATGGTAGAATGCGCGCGCGTGCACGATCGCGACGCGGGCATAGCTCAGTTGGTAGAGCGCGGGCCTTCCAAGCCCGATGCACGGGTTCGAGCCCCGTTGCCCGCTCCTCTTTTTTGACACGCGAATTGAATCCAATTTTGTTTGACAAACGCCAATACTAGTGTATTCTCGCTCCATCAATCTTTAAGGAGGTTGCGATGGCGAAATCGCCTGCCAAGAAGCCAAAGGCAGCTGCAAAGAAGCGCAGCACCAAGCCCGCGGCGAAGAAACGCACCACCACCAAGAAGAAGAAGTAACGGATCCGTAGAACTGTGAATGACGCCCGGCCGATCAGATCGGCCGGGTTTTTTTTTGGGCAGGACGGATGGACTACAATCGGCCACAGGGCCCGTAGCTCAGTGGTTAGAGCGGCCGGCTCATAACCGGTTGGTCGCAGGTTCGAGTCCTGCCGGGCCCACCTAGCGTTGAGCCGAAGCGGCAGTTTTTCCCGCCGGGCAGCTTCCGACCCGGGCCGAGCAGTAGGAGCTAAGTCGAGTTTGGAATAAGCCTGCGAATATGCGAAAATGACCCCGCCTATGAACAGTGAACGCTCCTCGCTCTGGCGGCGATTCGTGCGCTGGCTGCGCGGTCCGGCGCCGACCACTCTTGCTGAACCCGACCTGGCCGACACGGCTCCGCTGAGTCAGGAGGGCGTAGACCGCGCTCCGACCGGAAAGATCCGCGAGAGTCTGGAGGCCGGCAGCGCGCAGTCGGCCGGCCTGGAACGCGAGACCAACGAAGA
>CAZGCX010000087.1:0-9730 GCA_964524585.1 uncultured Anaerolineaceae bacterium | reverse complement strand
CGCGGTGTCTACCGCTCGAGACGCATTGGATGCGGCGCAGCACCTGGAGACATCCGCAGACATCAAGTCCAAGATGCTTACCGCCTACGAGATTTCGGGGGACGTGCTTGGATGGCAGGCCCAGTACGTCGATTCGGTGGCAGCCTATACGGAGATGCTTGCTATCGCCGGCGAACTTGGTGACTCGCTCGCACAGGCGCGGGCCTGGCATGGGATGGCCGAGGCACAGATGCATCAAGGAGATCTGCGTGCAGCAATCGAGAGTGCACAGCACGAGGAGGTCATCGGCAAGGAGGCTGGGCTTGACCTGGCATTGGCCAAGGCGCGTTGGATGCAGGGCTGGGGCGCGTTCCGGCTCGGAGAAATCGAGCGGGCCCTTCAACTCACCAGCGATTTGGGCGAGCTTGGCCGCAAGCTCGAGGACAAGGGGCAGCAAGCCGAGAACATGAATCTACTTGGTGTTCTGAGCTGGGCATCCGGGGACTATGCTGGGGCCGAAGGGCATTTTCAGCGGGCCATGGAGATCTTCGAGGAAATGGGCGACGTGAGACGGGCCATGCCGTTGGCGAACAACCTTGCCGTAATCGCGGAATCACGGGGGGACTACGAGTCTGCCGCCGAAGGGTACAATGAGGCACTTGGGATCGCCCGCCAGATCGGAAACCGTGACGGCGAGATGGTGTATCTTGGCAACCTCGGGGGGGTCAAGGTGCTCCGGGGCGATCCTGTTGGTGCCGAAGCGGATCTGCGCTCGGTGCTGGACATGGCGGACCCAGAGGGGATGGATGTCCTTGCCGACATCCAGAGCCTGCTAGCCGAAGCCTTGCTTGCCCAAGGGAAGATCGACGACGCGCTTGAGATGGCGCGCCAGGCGCTGGGCACCGCGGTGAGCGTGGAATCCCAGGACGACCTTGGCATAGCATGGCGGGTGATGGGAATGGTGGCTGGTCAAATGGATGAGCCGCCAGTTCTCAAGCACTCGCCAATCGGAATCGCCGTCGCTTGCGATGCGGGTGTCTGCTTTTCCGAGAGCGATCGAATATTCCGAGAGATCGGTAGAGAGGACGAATTAGCCCGAACACTGCGTTCTTGGGCGAGACATGAACTGCAAGTTGGCCGGCGGGGGCAAGCCAAAGACAAATGGAAGGAGGCCAAGGGTCTTTTCGAGAAGATAGGGGCCACTCATGAAGTGGCACGCATGACAGAAATGGACTAGAGCTCCCCATCGCTCGTGGCGGAGTTCTTGGGGTCAGCACTACCACTAAACAACGGGCGCAAATCCATAGGAGGAAACGAGCAATGCTCTTGAGTAAAGTCTGGCCGAGCAAGCGGCAAATCCTGAACGGGCTGATCCTTGCGCTGATCGTCAGCCTGGTCGTCGCCGCCGCGGCGATTGCAGGGAATATGCACTTTAGCGGCGGTGGCGGGACATGGTCGAGCCCGTTCCTGTTTGACGCCGTCATCGTTGGCGTCGGGAACGACTCGGCATATGTGAACATTCAACTGGATGGCTCGGTTCTTGCCATCTGTCAGAACAAGGGCGGAAACGCAGCACCAGGCAGGAACTACGTAGATGTCTCCGTGGTCCATAATGCTGGACCATTCACTGCCGACCAGAACGGACGGGTTGTGATCAACGACGAAGAGGTAGATGAGCCAGTCTTTGACCCAAATAACCCCGACAACCCCAGTCCGAAGGAGGCCGGCTGCCCGAACGGCAACTGGAAGGTGGTCGGATACGTGCCTGATACGCAGGCTTGGTATCAGTTGACGGCGTTCGCCAGCATGGAACCGCAAGGCACACCGCTCGACACGCTGGTGGTCCCTTGCTTCACGACTTTCGAACCTGACGGAACGACAAGCGGTTTCTGCGGTACGCAGTAGGCGGCTAGGTCAACCCGCGGGCACGATGAGATGGGGGTCGTCTCAGTCCTGAGGCGGCCCCTTTCGATTCGGTCCGGCGGGCGACTTCCCCGAGCCTGGCCGCCCTTTTGATACAATCGAACCACCGTGAGAATCTCCATCGGTTCCGACGAACGCAATTCGGTCACCGACGCCGTGGTCGAAGAACTGCGGCGGCGTGGCTATGAACTGAAGCTGCACGGCCCACTGACCGACGTCCCGGACGGATGGGCCAAAGTGGCGCGGCAGGTGGGGGAGGACGTCGCCAGAGGTCAGGCGGATGAGGGGGTGCTGTTCTGCTGGACCGGCACCGGTGTCAGCATAGCCGCCAACAAGGTTCCAGGTGTCCGGGCCGCCCTATGCGGGGACGCCGAGACCGCCCGCGGCGCGCGGCTGTGGAACAACGCCAACCTGCTGTGCATGTCGCTGCGCAGCACCTCAGAGGCGGTCGCCAAGGAGATCCTCGAGGCCTGGTTCAGCTCCAGCTACAAACCCAACCGGGAGGACGACCAGCACTTGGCCGACCTGCGGGCGATCGAAGCAGATCGAACTCGCGGCTACTGAAACTCGGTTGGATGGTGTGGCGCGGCTTCGGCGGCCCATGCACCCGCGCGGCTCACGCCAAGGAACGCTTCACCGACCGATGCCACTGCGATCCGGCTTGTGAACCATCCTGAGTGGAGCTGATTCTCTACACTCCTGCTCGTTGGGCCAACGTCGGCCCCCCAAGGATGGATGTCACCCCGCGAATGGGCACTCTTCGCGCTTCCGGCGCTGAGGATTTGCGCCTAATATCACATATACGGCGAAGCCGGGCGCTTGCAGTCCAGCCATCCCTAACGCGGCCGGGGCTTCGGGTCGCGATCGAAGCGTAAGGAGAGTTGCTAAAATGGTCACCAGCGTCAAGCCTGACGGCGTTCACAAGGAGAAAGATATGGCGGCTGAAGGACAGCTCACCATCACCGATTCGCGCACCAATCAGGAGTACCAAGTTCCAATCACAAACGACACTATCCCCGCAATGTCGCTGCGGCAGATCAAGGTCAAGGACGATGACTTCGGGATGCTGAGCTATGACCCGGCCTTCAAGAACACCGCCTCGACCAAGAGCACTATCACCTTCATCGACGGCGAGCGGGGAATCCTGGAGTATCGGGGCTATCCGATCGCTGAGCTGGCTGAAAAGAGCACCTTTCTGGAAGTGGCCTATCTGATCATCTTCGGCGAGCTGCCCACCCAGCAGCAATTGGACGAGTGGGTGTACGAGATCACGCATCACACATTCCTGCACGAGAATATGAAAGCGCTGATGCAGGCCTTCCGAGCCGACGCTCACCCTATGGGGATGTTCATCAGCTCGATGGCGGCGCTCTCGACCTTCTACCCGGAGGCCCGCGACATTTCCAACCCAAACAACCGGCTGCATCAGATTCGCCGGCTGATCGCCAAAGTACCGACCATCGCTGCGTTCTCTTTCCGGCACAGCCAGGGCAAGCCGTACGTCTACCCCGACAACGATCTCAGCTACACCGGCAATTTCCTGAGCATGATGTACAAGATGTCGGAATCCAAGTACGAGCCGAACCCGATTCTGGAGCGGGCGCTGGACGTGCTGTTCATTCTGCACGCGGATCACGAGCAGAACTGCAGCACCAGCACCATGCGCGCTATCGGCTCGAGTCATGCCGATCCTTACAGCTCGCTAGCCGGCGCTGCAGCAGCACTCTCCGGGCCATTGCACGGCGGCGCCAACGCGGCCGTGCTCAAGATGCTGAACGAGATCGGCGATGTGGAGCACATCCCGGAATACGTCGAACGGGTCAAGCAGGGCGAGTTCCGCCTGATGGGCTTCGGCCACCGGGTGTACAAGAACTTCGACCCGCGGGCCACGATCATCAAGAAGACCGCCGACGAAGTCTTCACGGTCACCGGTCGCAACCCGCTGCTGGACATCGCGCTCGAGCTGGAGAAGATCGCGCTGGAGGACGACTACTTCGTATCGCGCAAGCTGTACCCGAATGTCGACTTCTACTCCGGGATCATTTACCAGGCGCTGGAGATCCCGACCGACATGTTCCCGGTAATGTTCGCCATTGGCCGAACGGTCGGTTGGCTGGCACAGTGGCAGGAGATGCTGGAGGACAAGGAACAGGCTATCGCTCGGCCGCGCCAGGTCTACCTGGGCGAGCGCGAACGCAAGTTCGTTCCGATCGAGAAGCGCTGACCACGGCTTAGATCCAACCGCACCCGGGCCGTCGTAATCGGGTGCGGGATAGCGCAAAAAGAGACCGCCTGCCCAGCCGGGCAGGCGGTTTCGCGCCTGATCTAGCGCCTGTCAACGGCAGCGTCTTGGGTCGGGCCTTAAGCCAGGACGCTCAACGACGGGGCGAGGTCCTCCAGGCAAGCGGCGATCGATTCCCAGGTCTGGTGAATGTCACGGTCCAGGCCGATGGAGAACCGGATCAGTCCCTCGCTCAGGCCCATCTCTTCTTGCTCATCGGCAGGGATCTCCGAGGAGGTGCTGTGCCCCGGGAGGCTGAACAGCGTCCTGAAGTACCCCAGGCTGACCGCCAGGTGCCCGACCCCGCGGTCCTGTAAGCGCGTGAGCAGAGCCGCCGCAGTCGCCGCCTCCCCCAGGTCCACTGCCAGCATCCCGCCAAATCCATAGCCCGGGTTCATGAGCCAGGTAGCCAACTCATGCTGCGGATGCCGAGGCAGGCCCGGGTAGTGCACTTTCACTCCCAGCTGATCGAACTGCTGGGCCAGGTACAGGGCATTCTCGCTGTGTTTGGGGATACGGACGTGCAAGGTATGCAAGTTCTTGAGGATACTGGCTGCGCGCAGGCTGTCCAGCGTCGGCCCCAGCAGCATGCTCGGGCCGCTGCTGCAGTCGTTGAGCCGAGCGATGAACTCCTGCGTCGAGACCACGCAGCCGCCCACGCAGTCACTGGTCCCGTTGATGAATTTGGTCAGGCTGTGGATCACGACATCGGCACCAAGCCGCAGCGGCGAGAAGATCAACGGGCTGAAGGTGTTGTCGACAACCAGTGTGATTCCGGCCCGGCCGGCGATCGCACTGAGGGCTGGGACGTCGGAGACTTCAAGCAGCGGGTTGCTCAGGGTCTCACAGTACAGCACCCGTGTCTTGGGCGTGATGGCCGACTCGATGGCAGCCAGATCGCGGATGTCGACGAAGCGAGTGTGGATTCCGAGGCGCTCTAGCAGGTTCACCATCAGGGCGTAGGTCCCGCCGTAGACGATGCGAGAAGACACGATCTCGTCGCCGGCGGAGCACAGCGTCAGCAGCGTGGTGCTGATGGCGCCCATTCCGGATGCCGTGAGTTGGCCGGCTTCTCCGTCTTCCATACGCGCCAACGCGCTGGCCAGTGCGTTGTTGGTCGGGCTGCGGAGCCGTGAATAGAGGTAGCAGCCTTCGGACTCCTGTTCGAAGGCCTGTGCCATGTGCTCCACATCCGGAAAGGCGTATGTGCTCGAATCCGATATGGATGGGTTGACGCCCCCGAACTCACCGAGGGCAAGGAAGCTCTGGAGTTGGTCGGCGGGATCGAACGTCATTGGGCACCTCCAGTTGGAAATGGATGACCTGTACGACTCGGCGTCGGTTGGCGCCGGCCGCGCTCAGGCGGTGACCCGGGTTCCGCCATTCGCCGGCAGTCTCAAAAAGCCAAAGCTGCGGAACGCCACTCGCATGAGGCGATGCGCGAAGTCCGGTTTCAGAAACTGATTCGGGCAGCTGCCGGGAATCACTTCGATTCCGTTTGCCTGGCACCGTTCAACTGCCTGTGGCGACACGCTGGTCATGCTGGCTGCCAGTCCAGGCCGGGTACCCATCATGCAGTGCATCCACACGTACTTGATCCCGAGCTCCACACATTGCTCGACAATCTGGTCGGTTACCGATGGGTTGGCCAGTATGAACACCGCTTGGGGCCGTTCCGGGATTGCCCGGAGGTCTGGGTAGCACGGAGCCCCCTCGTAGCTGGTCAGTCGCGGGTTCACCGGGCTGACCTGGTAGCCGGCCTCCCGGAATCTGCGATAGGCGGCATTGCAACCCGTGTCGCGACGATCGGAGACCCCGACCACCGCTATCCGCTCCTGAGTCAGGAACGCATCCACCATTGAATCCAATTTGGGCATCGTTACTCCTCCGAATCACGCCCGCAAACGCGGCTGATCCCCGCAGATGAAATCACGCGGCGAGTCGGCTGTCATGTGACGATCGGCCAAACTTGCGTGCGCGCCAATCACTGCTGCGGCAGGCACCGATCAACCTCATCCCGCCGGCTGGACTCCGTCGGACGGGGACGAACCTACGGGAGTCGGCCCAGTGCTCGGCACAACTTATGTTGAGTTGCTTATTGCTGGGGGATGATCAGAGTCTGCCCAACGACAATGACATTGGGATCCTGAATTCGACGACCGTTGGCACCCTTGAGTTCAACCACCGACAATCCGAACAGGTTGGCGATGGCGGACAGCGTATCGCCTTCCTTGACGGTGTAGGTGAAGAAGCTCTCCAGCAGGTCGTCCCCGGTGACCGACCCGCCGCAAGCGGGCTCGGTCATCGAGTAGTTCACGTTGACCCCGCTGGGGATGTCAGACACCGGCATGGCATTGCGCGGCAGCTGCCGTACAAAGATCCGATCGAAATGGATGTGGGCGTAGGTTTCGTCGAGGGTCTGCACCACAAAGCCGAGATTGCCACTCGGGAATTCGGCGTCATAGACCTGGCTCACCAACTCTCCGTTGATGAAGAAGCTGAATTGAGCGCCGTCGGCGATCACCGTGAGTCGATCGCGGGTATCGCGGGTGAGACCGCCGATCGATTCGTTGGTTCCCTCATCCATGATGGCGATGCCGGCCGCGCCGCCCTTGACCGCCCGCCAGGTCTTGGCTCGCGGCGAGGCCAGGAAGGCATAGTAGTCTCCGGCGGACTCACGCATCATCAGTCCGTAGCGGTAGTCCCCGTCCTCGGTGGCGGCCGCCGCCTGAAAGATCTCAACATCCGCCACGAAATCGGTGAGCTCAAGGTCGTGGCGCACCGCCAGGCAGTCTTCCGGCGCGCTGACCTGGACGTGATAAAAGTCGCTGGGATGATATCCGTAGAAGTACTCCTCTACCGGCGCCCGCGCCTGGAACCAGCCGCTCTGCACATCGGCGAATTCATCGGTGAGCAGCAGCGCGGAGTCGATCTGAATCTGGACCTCGTCCGCTGCACAGCGGAATCCGGCATCGGCGATGGTGGCGCTGGCAGTCGGGTCACCGACCAGGCGCTGCAGCATGTCGTTGGGGAAGTTGTTGGCGCCGCCGCGCAACACACGTTCGTTCTCATCGGTCGGGAGGTACGGGTGATCCACCCACTCCCAAACGTTGCCGGCCATGTCGTATACACCGAAGAAGCTCCGGTTGGCCGGAATGGAACCCACCGGGTAGGTGCCGGCAGCCGGCAGCGGTACTGCATTGGCCTGGTGCCCCCAGGGATACGGATACCCATTCGGGCCTCGCGCAGCAACCTCCCATTCAATCTCGGTCGGCAGCCGCTTATCGACGAATCGGCAGTAGGCTTGCGCCAGGTCCCACTCCACTCCATGCACCGGATGGTTCCCGTTCTGAGCCGGGATGTCTTCAGCCGTCCAGTAGGCGGGGATCGGCGCGCCGGTCGATTCCACAAACGCGGCGTACGCGGAGTTAGTTACTTCAAACTGGTCAATCCAGAAATTGGCCACCTCACCGGCCTGGTTGGCGGCGATTGGGTAGGTGCCGCCCTGGATCGGAAGCATGCCGATCGATGAGGGAAGCTCCGCCACCGGCTCGCTGGTCGGCTCGATCACCGCGGTGGACTCGGTCTGACCGGTCGGTAGGGGGGCCTCGGTTGCCAGCTGACTCACCAACGCCTGGGTCGAGGAGGCCGCTGGCTCCTGCCCCGCCGGAGAACTGCGAAACAGACCCGCCATTCCGGCCGCAATCCCCACCACGAACAGCAGTACGACTCCCGCCGCGATGCGAGTCCACATCGGAATCCGGGAAAGCACGCCCTGCCCTTCGGTCCGCGGCTGCGCCTCCGCCATTGGCTTGCCAGAACGGGATCGTTCGTACTGCTGCAAGATGGCGGTGGCCGATCGGGAGATGTGGGGGGTCTGATCGCTGGCCAGGCTCGAAAGCGCATCGCGAGCGGCGCGGGAAATCCCGCGGCTCTCACTGGTCAGCAGGCGCTCCAACTCCCCCAGGGCGCCTTCCCGCATCCATTCCATGGGGCTGGTCAGCGCCTGCTTGAGCTCGTCCGGCAGGTCGACTGGCTGCTGCGCTCGATTGCTTGCCAGGCGCAGGTTGGCCGCGGTTGGACTGGTGAACTTGCTGGGTGGTGGAAGAGACGGCGTTTGCGCCAGAGTTTCGCGGTAGAGATACTCGTGGAGCTCGGCCGGTGAGATCACACCGTCCTGATTGTTGTCGGCCGCGCCAGTGGCAAGGCCCTCGATCAACAAGCGGCCAAACGGCTTCGGTTCGATCGTGCCAGCGCCGCCGTTGGCACCGAGCGCCGCCTCCACCTGATCGGAGGAGGTGAGCAGCGCCCGACCCTGTCGGTTGCCAGCCAACGCTTCCAAGACTCCAGCACTGGTGCCGAGCAGGTCCCGCCCACCCGGATAGATGGCAGTGACCGGACAATCGAGCAGGACCACCTTGGCGGCCGACTGGCTTCGGTCGAGTTGGTCACGCAGATAACCCAGCCGCAGTCCAGTGGCATCAATCATTTCCACCCGAGTGTCGACTGCCGCCAGGTAGATCTCACCGAATTGGTCGAGCAATGCATGGCCGAAACAAACCAGCAGCACCAGATCTTCCGGCTCTTGTGCCCGGTACAGACGAGCCAGATCTTCGCGCAGCTCCTGCTGTGGCCGATCGACCAGCGTCTTGACCTGGTAGCCGCCGCCGTTCGGATCGGCCAACACTTCGGCCAAGGCCCGAAGGTCAATTGAGTTTTCCGGCAGATCGGCGATTGTAGCGTCGCTGAACGCCGTATTATGAATGAGTAGCGCTGTTCGCTTTGGCATCTGATCTATCGCAAGCCGGAGGAGCCCCCATGGGGTCGCGGGAGGTGTTTTCCATTCACCGGTAGGAAAACGAATGCTTGCGGGTTGCCCCGCTCCATTCTAGATCATTATCGGCGTGGTTGTAAATGCTGGAGGTTCAGGGAGCGTAGCTCAGGGAACCGAGACTGAGATTGAAAAGGTCAAATCCAAATCAGCCGCATCGGCCGCCAGCTGCTCGATTTCCGCCTGAAGGCCACGGGCCTCGATGAGCTGCGCGTCCAATCCGGCCTGCTGAATCCCCGGAACTGAGTCGGCGGCACAGACCTGCTTGGCGGTTTCTCGCGCCGCCTGGAATCGCTCGGCCAGCTCCGCGGCCCGCTGCGCGACCGAAGCCGCCGTGTCCCCCGTACGGCCTCTGACGATCTCGGACCGTTCTGCCCCCTGCGCCGCAGCCTGCAGCAGCCGCAAATAAGGCAACAATCCGACCGGATCGCCTGGATTCTGGGCGACGCCGTTGAGATCCCAATCCATGAAGAACTCCCCCTCGCGCCCTTCAATAATGTTGATGACGTGTTCGCCGTGCAGCTTGGCCCCCACCAGGTCCTGGCCAGCAATCGCGTCCACTGCGAAGCCAGCATGCTGGGCAAAGTGGCTGGTCTGCACCACCAGGTGGTCGATGAGCTGTCCGATGGATGATTGGTCGCCGTAGACCTCGGCCTCCAGCCGCACTGCGGCCATCGTGTCTGCTGCGAGTTGTCCCTCGAACAAGGTCTGAGTCG
>CAZGCX010000086.1:0-9911 GCA_964524585.1 uncultured Anaerolineaceae bacterium | reverse complement strand
CCCCCCAGGAGCAGCACTGCCGGCAAGCCAAACATCGTCAGGCGTAGCCAACGACCGCCCCGCCCCCGAACAACGAACAGCGCCAGCCAGGGGGCCAGCGGATAGAACAATGCCCGCGCCAACCCGGCCAGCCCGGCAAGGACGCCGAGCAGCAAGTATCCGGCCGGCCGAATCCATCCCCCCCGACCGCCACTCGATGTCGGCGGGCTGGCGGCGACGACCACTCCCGCCGGAGGCGCGGCATCGTTCACCGGCCCTGAGGTGCCCGATCGCGCACCATCCCCGCTTCGACGCCCCGAACCGTCGGGCTCCAGCCCGAAGAGCAGCGCCAGGCTCGCGGTGACACAGAACGTGGTCAGCGTCTCGCTCAGCAAATTGGCCTCGAATAGCACCTGGCCCGGAATCAGGTTGTACAAGATACCCAGCGCGAATCCGAGCCGGGCGCTGCGCGTCGTGCGCCAGCCGATCCAAAAGAGGAGCAACGAGATCCCCCACCCCATTGCCATCTGAGCCAGCCAGATTCGATCTGGGTCTCGGCCGAGTGCCAGCAGGAACAGCGGGTAACCCGGCACCCGGCTGGCGTCATACCCGGGCAATCCTTGCTCGCCCAGGATTCCGGCCAACCTCAAGTACGTCGGCGTGTCCCCAAACGACACGGAGCCATAGATGCGCCACAGCATCAGCCTCTCAAGTCCTCCGATACCGGCCAGTGTCAGCGCCCAGCGGCGTGTGACAGGCATCAGATTCGCTCGGGCGTGCGCCAGACGCAGCACCGCGCGCTGGACGGTGCCGAGCTCGTCCCGCAGCGCGCTGCAGCTGCGCCGTCCCGGTACGAACGATCGGTTTTTGGGAGTACAGCTGAGGGAGCGCTCACCGAAGTCCAAACCCTTCCAGCGCCCGCTCCGCTCGCCTCACCCACGAATACTGCGCCGCGTCCGCGCGCGCCTGTATGGCCAACGCCCGTTGGCGGGCCGAATCCTGGATCAGGCTGCGCAGTGCCTGCTCCCATGCGGGCACGTCTTCCGGCTCCAAGAGAATAGCGTTGCGTTCGGTCAGCACTTCCCGCAGCACGGGCAGATCGCTCGACAGAATCGCCCTTCCCGCCGCCAGGTACTCGAACACCTTCATCGGGCTCGCCGAAGCGGCGGTGTCGCCGCCGCTGCTGACCGATATCCGGCGTTGGTAAGGCATCGTAAGCACGTCGCAGGCCGCCAACCACTTGGGCAGCTCGGCGTTGGAGACAAATCCCCGGATGTCCAGGTTGATGAGATCTTCGGCGGATGCCCGTATCCTCCAGTGCTCAACCGCCTCCGTCTCGCCCCCGATCCACATGAATCTGATCTCGGGCATTCTGCGCGCCAAGTCAAGCAGCAGCTCCAGGCCACGACCGGGGTATAGCTGGCCAGCATAGCCGACGGTAAAGCCATCCTGCAGACTCAGCGCCCGGCGCGCCTCGGCCGGCGCAGGTAGGTCGGTGAACCGTTGCAGCTCAACCCCATTCGGCGCCCGTACCCCAAACGGAGGCTGCAGTCGATCGCGGCCCCAACCAGGCAAGCTATCCCGAAGCCCTTCGGTGGTGTACAGCACCCGCCGCTTCCCACGACCAAGCAGGAACAGGCGAAACAGCAGCGGACCCATCGCACCTGATGGCCGATCGTGCAGCTCCAGCAGCGTCGGTACTCCCAGCAGGGAGCCGAAGGCCGCCGCTTGGTACGGCCAGACGTACAGCAGTTCGGCGCCCGACCGCTGTGCCGACCGCACCGCCCGCCAGGAGAAATCATAGCCGCGCAGCGCGGGCCGGCACGGCAAGCTCCGGATCGGAAAACCGCCTTGGATTCCATAGTGACCGGCCAGCTCGTCCCAGCCTGGCCGCTCCGCCTGACCCGGCAGCCACAGCTCAACCGAATGGCCAAGATCGACCAACGATTGGCAGACCTTCATGAGTTGGATCGAGTTGGCGGTTCGGGAGGGAACCCGGGAGGTGGAGATGCAAGCGATCCGCATGGGCAGGATCAATGGTAAGTCATCTTGGCTGTCGTGCTTGGCAGCATCACCGGCATGCAATCGCGGCTGCGCCCGCTCAGGTCTAGCCGGTGACCCCCACCAGTTTCGATCGGGCCTGGATCTCTCGCAGCGTCTTGGATACCAAAACCAGGCCGGTGGCCAAGAAGAACCCGCTCAAGGTGATCGCCATCCCCACCGCGCCAAGTGCCGGCACCAGCAGCAGGATCGCAGCCACTTTGAGCACCGACCCACCCAGGGTCACCAGCGTCGGATACTCCGGCATCCCAAGCGGGAGCAACACCGTGCGGTTCCAGTAAAAGACATTTACCACGGTGACCCCCACCAACAGGATCAGCAGACCGTAGTAGGCCTGCGGCAGGAACTCGCTTCCCCAGAGTGAGACCACCCACGGGCCGAGCAACGCCAGACCGGCGGCGGTTGCCAGGGAATAGGCGCCGGCGATCAAGCTGCCGCTGCGCAGCAGATAGCGCACATTATCCCAGCTCTTGGTGGCCACCTCGCGCGCAACCTCCCGGAATGTCGTACTGATCAGCGGCTGGACGGGAATCAGCAGGAAGTTCAGGATTGCCAGCGTGACTTTGTAATAGCCGGCCTGCAGCGGGGTCGCCAGTGCACCCAGCCACAGCAGTTCACTGTCGCGAGTCACCAAGGTCAGCGTCCCGGTCAGGTTGGTGCTGATCCCAAACCGCAGCATACCGCGCCGGCGGGCTGCAATGCGGGATAGCGGCGTCCGCCACCAATCGGATCCCCATGCGGACCGGGCCTGCCCGAGCGCAACGATTGCCACCCCCGCTCCCCAGATGAGCTTGCCGAGCAGGTAGGCCACCACCACCGCCTCCAGGCCCGCCCGGCGAGCGAACGCCAGAACAATCAGCGCCAGGGTAAAGACGCTTTGGCTGATCTGAATCGCGGCCAGGGCACGGAAACGGTCAAAGTACTGCAGCAGACCTGCGGCGCTTTCGGCGATCAGATGGCCAAGCACCATCAATCCGTAGATCACGAACAGGTCGCTGAGGCTCCGGTCATGCGCCAGCACGCGCGCCCCGATTGGCGCCAGTGCAACAATGATCGCGAACGCCAGCACCGAGCTGACCGCCTCCGCCAGCGCGGCGGCCTTGAAGGTCGCCGCCGCCCCGGGCTGGTCCTGCTTCGCGGTGTACTCGCCGACATAGCTCACCACCAGCTCGCTCATTCGAAATGATGTCAGTCGGTTGATCACGCTGGCGAAGACCGTCACGATGCCCAAGACCCCAAATTCCGCCACGCCCAGCAAGCGTGCGGCCAATATCCCTTGCAGCATGCTCATGGCTGCCGACAAGGTGCTTCCGGTGAAGAGGTAGCCGGAGTTGCGGATCACCCGCTGCATCAGCGGGTTGCGCCACATGCGGCCGAGCGGGCCGCGCTGCATCAATCCGATGTATCGACCTCTTTGGCCCAGTCCCGCTGGTTGAGGTACCAGCTGACGGTCCGCTTCAGCCCCTCCTCAAGCGGAACTGCCGGCTCCCAATCGAGCAGCACCCGAGCCTTGCTGATGTCGGCCCAGGTGGCCGGCACGTCGGCCGGCTCGGCAGCCGACTGCTCGATGTGCGCCGACTTGTCGAGCAGCGCCTCGATCTGGTGCAGCATCTCGATCAGCTTCCAGGGTTTGTCGCCGCCCAGATTGATCACTTCGTATCCGACCGGGCGCAGGGCGGCGATGGTCCCCCGGGCGATGTCGTCGACGTAGGTGAAATCTCGTTCCTGCTGCCCATCGCCGTACAGCCGAACCGGCCGATCCTCGGCGATCCATTGCACGAAGCGGAACACGCTCATGTCCGGTCGGCCAGCCGGACCGTAGACGGTAAAGTAGCGGAGGATGCTCACATCGAGCTGATACAGATGGTGGTAGCTGTGACAGATCAGCTCCGAGGCACCCTTGGTGGCGGTGTAAGGCGAAAGCGGGTGGCTGATGTCGGCATCTTCGCGGAACGGTCGCGGATTGCGCGCTCCGTACAGGCTGGAAGTCGACGCTTGCACGAACTTGGAGACCGCATGCTGGCGGCACTGCTCAAGTAGATTGAGGGTTCCGTTAAGGTTGGTCTCGGCGTAGATCCCGGGATCGCGCACGCTGGCCCGTACCCCGGCGCGTGCCGCCAGGTTGAGCACGGCCTCAAACTGACGATCCGCCCAGAACTGGCTCAGCGCATTCCGATCACGGATGTCGACCACCTCGAATTCGAACCGCTGATCCGACTGCAGCCGCTCTAGCCGCCAGTCCTTCAGCCGCCGATCGTAGGCGTCGTTCATATCGTCCAGCCCGGTCACGCGATGGCCGTCCTCCAGCAACAGTTCGGCCACCCGCGCCCCAATAAAGCCGGCGGCTCCCGCGACCAGATAGTGTGCCATCAGATGGTCATGTCAGGCGGAGGCAGCGGATACGGCGAAAGCATCTGGCAGCACTGCCCGCCCCGGAACCATCGGGGCCGATAGGCAGCACGGAAAAGTCGCGATCGGCAGAGCACGGCGGGCGAACTACAGCCGGACCAGCTGATCCAGCTTCGAACCGCGCAAGGCGTTGCGAGTATCAAAGATCAGCTTGGAGGCTGCAGCGATCTGATGATGATCGACCGCGGAGTGATTGGTCACGATCACCACGCAGTCGGCGGCTGACGCTGCCTGAACTGGATCGGCGACTGACACCAGCCCCCAGCCGTCTTGGTCGACCGCCGGGACGTGCGGATCGTAGTAGGAAACCTCGGCACCCTTCTCGCGCAGCAGCCCAATGACGTCCAAGGCCGGCGACTCACGGGTGTCGGAGACATCTGGCTTGAAAGCCGCGCCCACCACCAGAACGCGGGCGCCGTGCAGCGCCCTGCCTTGGCCGTTCAGGGCGTCCTGCACACGCTGCACCACGTAGCGCGGCATCCCGGTGTTGATCTCGCTGGCCAGCTCGATGAAACGGGCGTTGTATTTGACGCTCTTGAGTTTCCACGAAAGATAGAGCGGGTCAATCGGGATACAGTGACCGCCCAAACCCGGCCCAGGCGTGAACTTCATGAAGCCGAACGGCTTGGTGGCGGCCGCCTCGATCACCTCCCAGACGTCGATGCCGAGCCGCTCGCACATGAGCGCCATCTCGTTCACCATGGCGATGTTGACTGCCCGGAACGTGTTCTCCAACAACTTGGTCATCTCGGCAACCTCAGCCGAGGAGACCCGGACGACCGAATCTAATGCCCTTCCGTACATCGCTGCCGCCACCGCCGAGCAAGCCTCGGTCACCCCACCGATCACTTTGGGAGTGTTGCGGGTAGTCCAATCGGTCCGCCCCGGATCCACCCGTTCCGGCGAGAACGCCAAGAAGACCTCTTCGCCGACCTTCAATCCGCTGCTTTCAATTTCCGGCAAGAGCATTTCGCGAGTGGTCCCGGGATAGGTCGTCGATTCGAGAATGATCGCCATCGGCGAGTGCAGGATGGGAAGCAGCGCCCGCGCAGCGCCCATGATGAAAGAGAGGTCCGGGTCGCCGGTCTTGCGCAGTGGGGTCGGTACGCTGATGCTTACCCCGTCGGCCTCGGCCAAGTCGTCGTAGTTGCTACTGGCCCGCAGCATGCCAGCTGTTACCAGCTGTGCAACTTCCTCGTTCGTTACATCGCCAACGTAGCTCCGACCATCGTTGACCGCCTGAACTTTGGCCGGGTCGAGGTCGATCCCGGTGACCTGATACCCGGATTCGGCCAGGATGACCGCCAGCGGCAGACCAACATAGCCAAGTCCGATTACGCCAACCCGCGCCTGCCCGGTGCTGAATTTCTCCACCAGCTCGGCAGCGGCTGGAGGCAGACCATTTGTCGGGGCCATAGGGTCAGAACAGGCTGAGCTGCTGCATGTCTTGCGACGGAGCGTCGTCCACCGCAACCGGAGCAGTGCCCTGCGAAATCAACTGGGGCAGCCGGGCGAAGTCAGCCTCGATCGTCTTGCGCAGCGACGGCTGATGCAGTGCGGCCGCTGGGTGATACATCGCCACCACCATCCGGCCGCCCACTCGACGCGCCCGGCCGTGGATGCTCGAGATGCGGGCGTTGGAGAAGAATCGGGCCATCGAGAATCTGCCCAGCGTAACGATCACTTTGGGATTGATGGCGCGGATCTGACGCTCGAGGTAATCAGAACAAGACTCAATCTCCACTGCCTGCGGATCCCGGTTCCCGGGAGGACGGCACTTCACGATGTTGGTGATGTAAACCTGCTCGCGGGAGAGGCCAATCGACCGCAGCAACTCCTCCAGGAAGTTGCCCGCGGCCCCGACGAACGGCCGGCCTTGCTCGTTCTCGTGGAATCCGGGGCCCTCACCGATGAACATTAACTCGGCGTCCTCGGGTCCCTCACCCGGCACTGCGAGCTTGCGGGAGAGGTGCAGCTTGCATTGGGTACAACCGGCGACTTCGGCGGCGACGACTTCCAGCTCGGTGCTCACCGTGGGCCTCCTGCGAATAGACCGTCAAGGTCTGGCAGAGTCATTAGAATCGCATCCTCTCCGTTGTCGCGGTAGTAGCCGGTCCGCTTGCCCACCGATTCGAACCCCAGTTTCTCATACAGGCGAATCGCCGGCTGGTTGGTCACGCGCACTTCCAGCGTCGCCAACCTCGCTCCGCGCTGTCGGGCCTGCGCCAGGGCCGTAAGCATCATCTTCTCACCGATCCGCCGCATTCGGTGGGTCGGATGGACCGCAAAGGTGCTCACATGCACCTCGTCTGCAATCAACCAGTAGCCCAGAAACCCCACAACCTGTTGATCGCCATTCTCCGCCACGAACAGCTCGGCCGAGGGATTATTTGTGAGTTCGAATCGGTAGCTTCGCTCCGGCCACGGTACTGGAAAGGACAGCCGATCAATCTCGGTGACCTCAGGCAGGTCGTCGAGTGTCATCTGGCGGATGGTTACATTCTCAACGGTAGAGATCACGCGGTGGCTGAGTCGAGATAGATCGGTTTGAGCTTGGCGGGGCTTTCGAGTTTGCCGCGCTTTGCCTTCTGCCAGGCCAGCTCGGCCAATAAGCTGGGCCGCCGGACGCACAGCGATGCCGGCGCCAAGACCAGATTGGCCTCGCGTCGAAGCGACTCTCGATCTTCCTGTTCGATCTCGCCGCAGATGTAGGTCGCCTCGTTGAGCTCGGCGCGCAATTCCTCCCAACTCAGATTCCGCGCGCCTTTGTCCGACGTCCAGCCCTTCCGGCCCCATTTGTACCATACGGCTGCGATCCGCCCTCGGCCGGCACGCAAGACCGCGACCATCGGTCCTTCGAACGCCGGTTGGGCCGCAGCCAAGATGTCAAGTGTGGGGATTCCGATCAACTGCAGGTTGTGCACCATACACAGGCCTTTGGCCAGCGCCATGCCGATCCGCAACCCGGTATATGAGCCGGGTCCCTGGGCGACGGCGATCGTGGTCAATGCCTTGGCGTCGAGATTCGCCCGGCGCAATGCCAGTGCGACCTCCGGTGCCAGTTCGGTGGTGTGATGGCTGTCGCTGAACCACAGGCTTTCGCTGAGCACCTGCGCTCCATCGTGCAGTGCCAGACCAAGCATCTTGGTGGCCGAGTCGATCGCCAGCAGCATCGTCAAGCTCCGAAGGCCGCCTGCCGGAAGCGTTTCAGCAGACGTTCATAGTGCAGTCCGTGCGCTTCAATGCGGAAGTTGCGACGGACCTCATCGACCCAGGCGAGCTGGATCCACAGGTGTTCCGTGGGGATTAACGACATCACCCGTTCGGGCCACTCGACCATCACCGGTCCACCATTTTCGAACAGGTCACCCAGACCCAGTCCGGCCGCCTCTGCGAGACCCTGTAGTCGGAAGGCGTCGAAATGGTAGAGACGCAGCGAGTCGGCCCTACGGTATTCGTTGATCAAGACGAAGCTGGGACTGGTGACCCGATCCAGGGCCCCCCAGCCTCGGGCGATGCCCTTCGCCAGGGTGGTCTTGCCGGCTCCGAGATCGCCGGCCAGTAAGAATAGATCGCCGGGTCTGGTCAATTCACCCAGGCGCACACCCAGACGTTCCGTTTGCTCTGGACTGTGGCTCAAAAACTCCAGGCTCCGATCGTCGAGGATGGGCATGAGCGGGGCCGCATTATACGTCAGCGGTATCCCACCACACAACTACTACCATTCGAACCGGCTACATACTAGAATTCCTCGCATGCGCATCCTGGTCATGTCCGATATTCACGCCAATCTCACCGCACTCAACGCGGTGCTGGAAGACGCCGGTGAGCGCCAGCCGTCCTACGATGCGGTTTGGTGCTTGGGTGACCTAGTCGGGTATGGGCCGGATCCAAACGAATGCGTCGAAGTCGTGGCCTCGCTTCCCGGATTGGTTTGTTTGATCGGCAACCACGACCAGGCTGCACTCGGGATCACTCCTCTCACCCGCTTCAATCACGACGCTCGCGCTGCCGCCGCCTGGACCCAGGAGATGCTGAATGAACAGACGGTCGCCTTCTTGAAAGGCTTGCCGTCCGAAACGCAGGTCGATGGGTTCACCTTGGCTCACGGCAGCCCCCGGCAGCCAGTGTGGGAATATATCCTCGACCCCCGCACTGCAGATGCAAACTTCGGCGAATTCGAGACCGACTACTGCCTGGTCGGCCACTCGCACCTCCCTTTGATCTTTCAGCGTAGCTCGGCAGACGCCTACACGCTCTCGCGGCCGGTGGCCTGGAACCAGGTCAGTTCCCTGGATCCACGCATGATCCTCAACCCTGGTTCGGTGGGGCAGCCGCGCGACATGGATCCTCGATCGGCCTATGCCATCCTCGATCTGGAGGCTTCGACCTGGGAGCCTCGGCGCTCGGCCTACGACATCAGCGAGGTTCAGCTGCGCATGCTGAAGGCCGGGCTGCCAGAACGTCAAGCGCTGCGCCTGGTTGCTGGGTGGTAGTTCAGTCCCAACCGGACTTTGCTGTCACGCAGCTCAGTCGGGAACCACTCGACGACCGCTGGCGTCTATAGAACAACGCAGCTAATCAGAAGGAGCCAACTGTGATGAAAAAGATTGCAAACGCCGCGGTTCTGGTCCTGGGCTTGTTGCTTGCCGGGTGTGCCGCCGCAAGCCCGTCCAGCGGGGAAACCATCTCCGATTTTGCAGTGGGGATGGAAGCGCCGGCTGCCTTGGGTGGAGCCGACTTCGCACCGGTTCCGGAAGAATCCTTTGCCGCATCCACCTCGAATCGCTCTTCTTTCGCTGATCAAGGGGACGCCGTCGAGCGGGTCGTGATCCGCACCGCCAGCATGTCTCTGGTGGTCGAGTCGCCGACCGAGTCGATGAAGGCCATCAGCCAGCTGGCAGACGAAATGGGCGGGTTTGTGGTCAGTTCCAACGTGTTCCAGACCTTCTTTGCCGAAGCCGGCGTGAATGCCGACCAGGGCTCGATCACCATTCGGGTTCCGGCCGATCGGCTCGACCAGGCGATAGATCGGATCCAGGCGGGGGCCATCGAAGTGCGCAGCCAAAACGTTTCGGGGCAGGACGTCACTCAGGAGTTCACCGACCTGCAGTCGCGGCTCCGCAACCTGGAAGCCGCCGAAGAGCAGTTGCTGGATATCATGGCCAACGCCGACAAGACCGAGGACGTACTGAATATCTTCAACAACCTGCGGCAGGTCAGGGAAGAAATCGAGGTCATACAGGGTCGGATCCAGTACCTCTCGGAGTCGGCTGCGCTCTCCGCGATCTCGGTCGACCTGATCCCAGACGTCGCCGCTGCGCCGCTCCAAATCGGGGGCTGGCGACCGGAAGGCACGGCCAAGGAGGCCTTCACCGCACTGGTCAAGGCGCTGCGGGGGCTGGGCAACATCGCAATCTGGGCCGGCATTTGCGTGCTTCCTGTGACCCTAATCCTGGGAG
>CAZGCX010000085.1:0-10012 GCA_964524585.1 uncultured Anaerolineaceae bacterium | reverse complement strand
GAAATAGCGCATCCGAGTGGTTGTGCTATACTGCGCGAAATGGACGCTGGAGGAGCAGTCACGAGCCGTCTCGTGGCCTGGTTACGCCGCGCCGGCTGGGATGGGGTGGCGGCAGATTTCTTGGAGGCGATTGGCCCGCTAACCATGCTGGGGGCGCAGTTCAGTTACCTGGCGGATCCGTTCTTTGGGGGCAAGCTCGAGCCGTACGGAAGACTGCTCGACGATCAGAACCAGGTGCGAAAACTCATCGACGAATTGCGAGCAGAGCCAGAGTGAGCGCAGAAGGCCTCCAGGGACTGCTGGCACTTGGGGCTTTCTTGGCGTTGACGATCGGATTCGCAGCGCTCAACAGCCGCTGGCCGATCAAACTGCGCCATATTTCGGCGTTCGAGGCGCTCAACAAGGCCATCGAACGCGCGGTGGAAGGCGGCGAGCGGGTACATCTCTCGCTGGGCACCGGCTCGGTGGTCGGGTCAGAAAGCGCCCCAGCGCTGGCCGGATTGGCCGCCCTGAGCCGCATCGCCCGGGCAACCTCGATGAGCGACCGGCCGGTCGTGGTCAGCACCGGTGACGGCGCTATGGCGATCCTGGCCCGCGATACGCTGCGCACCACCTACGATGAAGTTAATGCCTCCGAACTGTACGAGCCGACCGCTGGCCGGCTGCTGGGGCCGACGCCGTTCTCGTATGCGGCAGGCCTGCCAAGCATGCTGCGGGACGAGCAGGTCTCGGTGCACATGCTGAACGGCTCCTTTGGCTACGAGGCCGGATTGGCAGCCGATTTCGGCGAACGGGCGCACAACTTTGTGATCGCCGGCTCCGACGACGTGCAGTCGCAGGCACTGCTGTACGCGGTAGCCCAGGAGCCGCTGATCGGAGAAGAAGTGTTCGCCACGCCGGCCTATCTGGATGCCGGCGCGGTCCACAAGGCCAGCCTCCGAGCCCAGGACGCAATCCGCTTCATTATTCTGGCGCTGATTGTGCTCGGGGTCGTGATCGAGACCATCACATGAGGTTGATTCGGCTCTCGGCAATCTGGGCCGCGATCGCGTTGGGCGTCGGCCTGTTTGTACTGCTCGGGTACTTCGTCGATCTCGAGTTCGTGACCGGTCTGCGCATCCTGTTCATGCAGTGGGCGGTCCTGCTGGCCGCGGCGGCGCTGCTGGTCGGGCTGGTGAACCTGGCCGCGGTCCACTGGCGCAAAGTCAGCCTGTCGGACGAAGGCTGGCTCTACAGCGGGGTCTTGATCCTGGCGCTGCTGGTGACGCTGATCCTGGCGGTGTTTTTCGGCCCGGATGCTCCGATCTCGTTGTTCATCTTCAACAACTTGCAGCTCCCGCTCGAGTCCAGCTTGATGGCCATCATGTCGGTCACGCTGCTGCTCGCCGGATTTCGGGTGGTGGCGCGGCGGCGCGACCTGTTCAGCCTGCTGTTCTTGCTGGTCACGCTGCTGGTGCTGCTCGGCACGGCGCCGGCGCTGGGCGGTACCGAGAGTGGAACGGTCGCCAGCCTGCGCGAATTGCGCAACTGGATCTCGCAGGTGTGGGCCGCTGGTGGGGCGCGCGGCATCCTGCTGGGGGTGGCGCTGGGCGCCACCGCCACCGGGCTGCGGGTGTTGATGGCCGTGGACCGGCCGTACGGAAGCTAGGCGATGGCTGAGATTCAGTGCCCCAATTGCGGCAAGCCGAATCCGGATACAGCGGAGACCTGCCAGCACTGCGGCGAACCCCTAGGCAGCGGGAGCGACTGGATGAACGAGATCCAGGAGCAGGCAGACGGCATGGCGCCGGGCCCTGGTGGCAGTTCGCCGTTCGCTCCGGTCGAACCGAGCGAGGTCGAGCAGCCGGCCGAGGAGAACGGCGGGCTGGCCGAGGGCGAGGTCCCAGAGTGGCTGCAACGCATTCGGGCCAAGCAGGCGGCCGATGAGGGCGGCGGCGACGACTTCTCGGCGCTGCGGCCCGGATTCTCAGATGAACAGGACCAAGAGGCAGAGCAGGGGCTGGAGACCGTGGAGGGCCGCGGGCCAGTCGGCGGTGTGGGCCCTGGCGGCAAGGACCAAGAGCCTGCCGACCGTGCGGCGGAGCCGGAGGATATTCGGGCTGGATTCGGATTCGGCAGCGACTCCGATCCAGACTATGCGCCATACGAGAAGTCGGCCGAACCCGATACCGGGATCCCGAGCTGGCTAGCGCAGTCCGACGAACCACAGCCTCCGGCGGGTGCTCAACCAGCGGGCGGGACGGAAAGCGATCAGCCGGAAGGTGGGCTGCCGCACGTGCCGGCGCTGCTGGGCGAACAGCCGGTCGGGTTGAGTGCAGAGGAACTGGGCGTGCCGGATTGGCTGGGGGAAGTCGAACAGTCAGAAGAAGGCGGCGAAGAGACGCTCAAAGGTCGTAGACCGGCGGCGGCGGCACCCCCGGATCTGGAACGGGCCACGCTGCCCAATTGGCTTGAAGCGATGCGGCCGGTGGACACCTTCCGGTCGGTGGTGCAGATCGACGCCGAGGACGATCAGACAATCGAATCGATCGGTCCACTGGCCGGCTTGCGCGGCGTGCTGATGGCTGAGCCGGTGGTGGCGATGCCGCGCACTTCAACCGTCGGTGCCATGCAGCTCGAAGTCTCCGAGCGCCAGTATGCGCAGGCTGAACTGCTGCAGCAGCTGATCACCGAGGAAGAGAGCAGCGAGCCGGCCGCTCCGCGGCGGCGCACCCGGTTGGCGATTTTCCGCTGGGCGATTGCGGCGGTCACCGTGGTCGCGGCAGCGCTGCCAGTGCTGACCGGCGCACCCAGTTTTGCGCTCCCGGGATTGGAGCCGAAGGAGCTGGGCGCGCTGTTCGATTTGGTCGACCGATTGCCGCCCGATCGGCCGGCGCTGTTCGTCTTCGACTATGACCCAGGCAACACGGGTGAGCTGGACGCCGTGGCCGGTGCATTGCTGGATCAGGTGATGGGCCGCGGCTTGCCGGTGGCCAGTGTGTCAACCCGGCCGACTGGCGCCCCGCAGGCGCTGTACACGATGCATCGTTACGCCTCCCGGCATGGCTATGTCGAGGGCAGCGACATGGTGCACCTCGGCTATCTGTCTGGTGGTCCGGCCGCGGTGCAGCTCTTCGCCAGTAATCCGCGCGGTGCGATCTTGAAGGGATTTGCCCTACCGGAAGAGATGAAGTCTGCCGGACAGACCGCCTGGGACTCGCCGACGCTGGAACGGGTCAGCAGTCTGTCGGACTTCAGCATTGTGGCGGTGATCACGGCTGGCAGCGAGACGGCCCGTCTGTGGGTCGAGCAGGCCGGATCGGCGCTGGGTGAGACGCCGCTGGTCATGGTCTTGAGCGCCGCAGCTGAGCCGTTGGTACGCCCCTATTACGAAGCGAGCCAACCGCAGATCGACGGCATCTTGACCGGATTGCCGGCGGCAGTGGCCTATGAGCAGCGCAACGGGCGCTTTGGTCTGGCGCTGGACCGATGGAACGGGTTTGGGGCCGGTATGCTGGCGGCGGAACTGGTGCTGCTGGCCGGTGCCGGCTATGGACTGGTCCGCTGGGTAATGGCCCGGCGGGAGGCCTGAGTTGGAGATCGGCGAACTGATCCAGAGTGCCGTGGCGGCGCTGCTTACCATCATGGTATTCAGCTACCTGGTCGGCGACAACCCGCTATTCAAACTGGCAATGCACCTGCTGATCGGTGTGGCAGGCGGCTATGCGGGAGCGATCGCGATCCACAATGTGCTGGTGCCCGGCCTGATCGATCCGCTGGTGGAAGCCGGTCTGGCCGGCATCGCCAATCCGGATATCCTGGTGACCGTGATCGTTCCCTGGATCCTGGTGTTGATCCTGTTTCTCAAGGTGTCTCACGCCACAGCTCGCTACGGGACATTCTCGATGGCGCTGCTGGTCGGCGTCGGTGCGGCAGTGGTGGTCGGCGGCGCGATCAGCGGCACATTGATCCCGCAGACCCGGGCGGCCATGGCCTCCTCGCTCAATCCGACGGTGGTCTCTCCGCAGACCGGTGAGACCGGTCTGGAGCGGGTGATCGCAGTGGCGATCGCGCTGTTGGGCACCCTCAGTACGCTGTTCTACTTCCGCTTCTCGACGCTCGACGCCGAGGGCGAACCCCCATTGCTAGTGCTGTACGGCATCAGCATCCCCGGTCCACTGCACATTCTCAATGGCATCGGCAAGGCGTTCATCGCCATCACCTTCGGAACCATGTACGCCGGCGTTCTGGCGGCGTCGCTGATCGTGTTGGCGGAACGCGTGCAATTCGTTCTGACAACCTTCGCAGGCTTCTTCGGCGCAGCCGGGTGATGCCATGAGCACCATGCTGGAAGCCGACACCCTGATGGCGGTGGACGTGGGCGTGGTCAATACCCGGGCCAGTCTGTTCGACGTAGTGGACGGCCGCTACCGGATGGTGGCGACCGGCCGCGCTTCTTCTAGCGCCGGGCCTCCGATCTTCGATCTGCGGGACGGCCTGCATCTGGCGTTGGACGACGTCAGTGAGATCACCGGGCGGATTCTGATGGACGAGAGCGAGTCGCTGATCCTGCCCTCCACCACCGAGGGCGAAGGAGTGGACGCCTTCGTGTCGACCTCCTCCGCCGGTCCGCCGCTGCGCACGGTGTTGGTGGGGCTGATGCCCGGGGTTTCGATGCAAAGCGCACGCCGGTTGGCGGGATCCACCTATTTGCAGGTGGTCGATGAGATTGGGCTGACCGATCGGCGGCGCGAAGAGGAGCATATCGATCTGCTGCTGAACGCTAACCCCGACCTGATCCTGATGGTGGGCGGCACCGACGGGGGAGCCAGCGTTTCGGTTCTCCGTATGATCGAGACCGTCAGCCTGGCGACTGAGTTGATGAGCACCAGCCAGCGGCCAAACCTGCTGTTCGCCGGAAACCAGGACTTGGCGACCGCGGTAACCGAGCGATTCCAGGACCGGGCTTCGGTGACAATCGTGCCCAACATTCGGCCGACGCTGAGCGATGAGGCGCTGGGGCCGGCCCGACTGCAGCTGTCGGAGCTGATCGCTGAGCACCGCTCGCGCAAGGTCGCTGGATACGACCAGCTGCAAGGATGGTCGAGCGGGTATTTGATGCTGACTGCCGATGCGTTCGGGCGGGTGGTGCGCTATCTGAGCAAGGTCTACGACCCCGACAAAGGTGTGCTGGGGGTGGACGTCGGTGCCAGTCACGTCACGGTGGCGGCCGCCTTCGACGGCGAACTGCGGATCAAAGTCCACGCCGATCTTGGCCTGGGGCTGTCGCTGCCCGGCCTGCTCAAGTATGCCAACCTGCAGGACATTCAGCGCTGGCTGCCGATGGAGCTGCCGCGTAACACAGTGCACGACTACATCTACAACAAGGCGCTCTATCCGGGAACTATTCCCACCGAGACCGACGAGCTGTACATCGAGTACGCGCTGGTGCGGGAGTTGATCCGCGCCGGCGTGTCACGCTCACGTGCCGACTGGAGCAGCGGCGCCTCCGGCGAGCTGCTGCCGCCGCTCGAGCCGATCATTGCCAGTGGAGCCGCGCTGGCACGTGCACCACGCCCCGGGATGGCGGCCCTGGCACTGCTGGATTCCATTCAGCCGCGCGGGATCACGACGCTGGTGCTGGATCCGTACAACCTGATTTCAGCGGTCGGAGCGGCGGCTGGTCTGCTGCCGATGATCACCGTGCAATCACTCGAGTCAGGCAGCTTTGTCAGCCTGGGAACGGTCGTCTCTCCGGTCGGGCATTCGCGTGTTGGGCGCCCCGTGCTGCGGGTGAAACTGGAACCCGAATCGGGCGGCGAAGCTTCGGAAGGCGTGGTGCGCTATGGTCAGCTGGCGGTCCTGCCGCTGCGGCAGGGGGAACACGCCCGCCTGACACTGCGCCCCGAGCGTGGATTCGACGTCGGATTCGGCGGGCCAGGACGTGCGGGGGCCTTGCGCGTGGCGGGTGGTGCGCTAGGCTTAGTGGTTGACGCCCGGGGGCGGCCGTTGGAGTTGCCCCGCGATCCGGCCAGCCGGCAGGAGCTGAACCTGCGCTGGCTGCATGAGCTCGGGGCAATCGATTGAGCCGTCGACTCAAATTGGGTAGTTCAGCGGGAAGAGATCGCAGGCGAAATCCCTGAGGGAGTGATCGGTAGAGACCGTCGATGAGCAATCAATTGCCGCCGCTGCGGCACTTTGCAGCGATGGCCACCATTCGTCGCCAGCGCAAGCTGCGCGGCCCAGGCACTATCACGGTGCGGGTGCGCGAGAAAGTGCAGCCGTCCGATGTGGTGGCGGAAGTCCAGCCGCCGGCCCAACACCATTTTCTGGACCTGGCGGCCGGGCTGGGCGTTCCGCAGGCTGAAGTCGGCCGCCATGTTCGAGTAGAACTCGGCGCCCGGGTCGAGGCTGGCCAGATCTTGGCGGGCCCGGTGGGCATTGCCCGCCGCACGATGCGGGCCCCCGCCAATGGGCGCGTGTTATCGCTCAGCCGCGGCCGCATGCTGTTCGAAGCGCTACAGGACCCGTATCCGGTTTCAGCCGGGCTTCCAGGCGAGGTGGCTGGGTCCGACGGCGCCAGCAGCGTAACCATCGAAACCACCGGCGCGCTGGTTCAAGGCGTGTGGGGCAACGGACGGCGCGGCTGGGGCGTGATGCGGATCGTTGGAGACGGCCCTGCCGAGCGATTGCAGCCGGCCAAGTTGGACATTACGCTGCGGGGAGCGCTGCTGGTCGGTGGGACGGTCGACAATCCGGCGCCGCTGCATCAGGCTACTGAGCTCTCGGTGCGAGGTCTGGTGCTGGGGAGCATGTCTGCGGAATTGATCCCGGTTGCGCTGCGCATGACGTATCCGATCATCCTGATCGACGGATTTGGCTCGATCCCGATGAATCGCCCGGCCTATGAGCTCTTGAGCGCCAATGCCGGCCGGGAAGCGAGCGTGGAGGCCACGATCCGCGAAGCGTACGAGTCGCAGTTGCCGGAAGTGATCGTTCCGCTGCCCGCTTCTCAGCGGGCGCGCAGCCCGGAAACGGTGATCCCGTTCAAGCCCGGATTGCGGGTGAGAGCGTTACGGCCTCCCTACGCGGGAGCAGTTGGTAACCTTTTGCACTTCCTGCCTCGACCTGAGGCATATCCCAGCGGGGTGCTATCACGCAGCGCCACGGTGGAACTGGAAGGAATTGGACCGGTAGCGATTCCCCTGGCGAATCTGGAAGTGGTTGCATAGGGGAATTCGGGGAGACTGGCTTGAAACTTGCATCTTTTGGCATGTTCCGTAGGATAGGCGCGGTCCGTTGGGAAGGCGGACCCGTGTGGGGAGGAAATCATGGCAGATGACTTTGAGGTAGGCGGCGGGCTGCCCGAAGAATCGGAGAACCGCACTTTTGTCGCAGTTGCGGCCGGTTTGGGAGGTCTGATCGTTCTCAGCCTGATCTGTCTCGGCGTGTACGCATTGGTGCTGCAGCCGCGACAGCGGGAGGCCGCGCAATCGCGACCGACCGAGATCATGCTGACCAACACCGCGGTAGCGCTGGGCCTGACCGAGACCGAGGAGGCGGGGCAGATTACTGCGACCCCCTCTCCCGAACCGTCCAATACCCCCGCACCCACCGCAACGACTCGACCGCCCACCAACACTGCGGAGCCGACCCAGGTAGTCGTCCTGCCTACTGACACACCTGCTCCCACCGACACCCCATTCACCACGCTGCCGACGGTTGCCCCCGGAACAGCGACGGCCGCCGCCCAGTTGACTCAGACTGCCATTGCGGCCGCCGGAGGCGGCGGAACGCCGACCAATACGCCGGTGCCGACCGCCACTGCGCTCCCGACCACCGGATTCGGCGACGAAGCCGGATTACCTGGCCTGGCTGGGCTGGCAGCGGTACTGATCGCGGTGATCATCCTCAGCCGCAGGTTGCGGACCGGAGCCATCGGATCGGGCTGAGCAGTAGCGAAGCCCTTGAGGGCTAAACAGGCGCGACGGCCCTGCGGGCCGAGCGCCCGCGAGTGACCGTGAAGCAAGGTACCTCCCGGGCACAGTCTCAGAACTTGACGAAATCGGAGAGCGGCAGGGAAACTCCCTGCCGCTCTTTTCATCTGCGGTAGGATTCATCCCATCCAGGGTCGCCGTGATCGGGCGGCGTCCATCCCTCCCACCTTTCAGGGGATCACCGTGCAAGAACAGCAAATCCAACAAATCCTCTCCGATCTGGCAGCCGGTCGCTGCGTCTCGTTGATCGGGTTGAGCAATACCGGGAAGTCGACCATCATGCGTGCGTTGGCCGCCCGACAGACCGAGTACAAGAAACTGGCCGGCCGGGCGGGGGTGCTGATTTACGTCGACTGCAATCGGGCGGTGGCAACCTCGCCGCAGGCGTTCTACGAGGTGGTGCTACGCGCCACGCTGGAGAAGCTGCCGGAGAATCAGGACCTGCGGGAGCATTACCAGGCGGTGACCGAAGCCGAGAGCGGCTTCGCAGCTTCACTGTCCTTCAACCTGGCATTGACCGAGCTGTGCGAGAGCTTGGGCAGAGACATCTGCCTGCTGCTGGACGAGTTCGACGAGCTGTACACTGCGCTCGACGATCGGGCACTGCTGAATTTGCGGGCGCTGCGGGATCGCTTCAGCGATCGGCTGCGCTACGTCACCGCCACCGTGCGGCGACTGCCTGAATTGCGGGGCCACGACGTGGAAGGCGAATTCGCCGAAATGTTCGCCCGGGCCGAATATCTGACCGCCATGCTGGATGAACGGGCCAGCCAGGAATTGCTCAAGGATCTAGAGCTCACCGAGAAGCAGCGAGCGCAGGTGATGAAGCTGGCCGGCGGGCATCCGGGCCTGTTGCTGGCGGTCGGACACTCACTGAGCAACATGCGAAATCCCGAGGGATTGAGCTCGGACGGCGCGATTGAGAACGCCCCGCGCCCGCGCGCTGAATGCATGAAGATTTGGAACCATCTCACCCCCGGCGATCAAGAGAGCCTGGGGACGATGGTGGCCAATTCCGGGTCCTCCTTGCCTGCCAGCCGAGCTCGGGCCCTGGAGCAGCTTGGCTTGTTGAACGGCGGAAAGCTCTTCTCACCGTTGTTCGAGCAGTTTGTCCGGCGTCGAACGCAGGCGCACGAGGCGGCCGAGCACGGGGTAACGCTCGACCTCGACTCGGGAGATGTCTGGGTCGATGGAGTGCGCATCCCGGTGCTGACCGATCTCGAGTTCCGCCTGCTGCAATTGCTGGACGAACGCAAAGGCAAGATCACCGACAAGTTCAAGATTGTCGAAGGGGTTTGGGGGGAGGACTATCTGGAGGAAGTTGACGATGCTCGGGTCGAGAAATTGGTCAGCCGGCTGCGCAGCAAGATCGAGGCCGACCCGGCCAACCCGGCGCATCTGATCACGCTGCGCGGACGAGGCTACAGACTCATCTCTGGGGGGATTTAGGGGCCGAGGCTGATCCGCGCCAGGGTCTCGAAAAGTTGCGGAACGCCGCTGCCGTCCAGGGCGCTGGTTTCAATATAGGTGGCGCCGATGCTCTCGGCAAAGGCCTGCGTTTGGGCTTGATCCTGCACCCGCTCCAGGTCGGTCTTGTTTCCAACCACCACAAACGGCTGCTGCTGCACCGCATTCAGAATCTCGCCCTTCCAGCGCTCCAAATGCTCGAAGGTTTCAGGCGCCGTGATGTCGTACACCAGCGCCGCCGCCCGGCTGCCACGGTAGAAGCCGGCCCGGATCACCTGGAACCGGTCCTGACCGGCCATGTCCCAAATCGAGAGTTTGACGGTCTTCTCTGGCAGTTCCACGGTCTGGGTCTGGAAATCCACGCCGATGGTTGCCACACGGGTGGACTCGAATTTGCCTTCGCAATAGCGGCGGATCAGAGAGGTCTTGCCTACGGTGCCGTCGCCGGCAACCACCACTTTGAGGACCGGTATGCTGCTCATCGAGGAACGGTTATAAGAGGCGGCCCAGAGAGGACATGTGGGGGAATACCAACTCATCTGGGTCAATCGGAGGGTTGCTGAGGAGCC
>CAZGCX010000084.1:0-10042 GCA_964524585.1 uncultured Anaerolineaceae bacterium | reverse complement strand
TCTTGATTGACAAAGTTTCCCCAGCGTCCGATCGCCTGAGCCAGCGCCACCCCGGGCGTGGCGGCATCCAGCAGCATAGTGAAGCTGAGCTTGTTCCGCCGAGTGAAGATATACAAGCCGAACACCCCACCGATGATGGCGCCCGGCATTCCAAGCCCACCCTGGGTGGTGTCGAGGATATTGAGTGGGTGTGTGAGGTACCAACCGGTAGTGATCCCCTGCTCCCGAAGGCTCAACGATGGGGTAAACACGTGATACAGCCGGGCGCCGATCACGCCGAAGATCAGCACCCAAATCAATCCGTCCCAGGCGGTTTCGGGATTCTTCCGATCCTGACGGAGCAGCCGGCTGGCGGTATAAGCCGCTGCCAATGCGCCGGCCATCAAGATCATGCCGTAGTAGCGGAGGAACAGGTTCAGCCCGAAGATCGTGATGTGGATACCGAGTGAGCTGAAACTCATTGCCCGGCTCCCATCAACGCCTGCTTGCGGACATGCAGGAAGCGCTGAACGGCGGTGAAGTTGGCCAACAGCGCCACCAGCACCAGGCCGATCCTAACGAAACCAAAGAGCAAGGCAGGGATCAGGATCACATATCGCTCCAATCGGGTCAGCAAACCACTGCGCACTTCGAACCCCAACGCTTCGCCGCGCGCCCGGGCGTAGGAGACCAAAACCGAGCCAGCCGCGGCCGCGAATAGCCACAGCACCATGTCTTTCTCGTATCGATTGGCGAAGTAGATCATCAGCGCCCCGAATAGCAGCATCTCGGAGTAGCGATCCACGACCGAGTCGACGAAGGCGCCGAGCTTGCTGGATTCGCCACGGATCCGGGCCAGCGTGCCGTCGATCGCGTCTACCGGCGCCAGCAGCAGCAAGATCAGTCCGCCCAGGGAAAGCGATCCTCGCGCCAGGAAAATCGCCGCCAGCACGTGGCCCATCAGCCCGGCAACGGTCAGCGTGGTCGGGCTGATCCCCAGTCGGTTGAGTATGCCGCCGATGGCGTCCAGCACGCCTTTGAAGCGGACCCGGAGCAGGTCGCTTAGGCCGCGTGTTTGGGTGTGGTCCAAACAGGTCTCGATTTCAGGATGGGAATGCTAACCCGCCGGCATGGCAGCGTCAAGTCAGGCTCACTCTTCGGCTGAGTCAGGATCGATCAAGACTTCTCGCGTGCGCCCGCCGGACTGGGCCTCGCCAATCACTCCCAACTCCTCCAGCTCATCGATCAGTCGGGCGGCGCGCGGGTATCCGATACGCAGCCGGCGCTGGAGCAGCGAGGCACTGGCTTCTCCGGTTTCGCGGACCAGCTCTATGGCCGACTGCAGCACTTCGTCTTGTTCTTCGAGTGCCTCACGTCGAACCAGGAATTCCTCCCACGGAGCAGTCCGATCCACATCGCGATCCTCGCGCCAGGCAGCAATCAAGCCTTCAACCTCCTTGTCGCTGACGAACACTCCCTGCAAGCGGACCGGCGCCGCGGCCTCTGGCGCAAGGTAGAGCATGTCGCCCTTCCCCAGCAAGGCCTCGGCCCCGGAACTGTCCAGAATCACCCGCGAATCCACGGCCGACGCCACGGCGAAGGCAATGCGGGCCGGGAAGTTGGCTTTGATCAATCCGGTGACCACGTCGGTGCTGGGTCGTTGAGTGGCGACGACCAGATGAATGCCGGTGGCCCGGGCCATTTGAGCCAAACGAACCAGTGCCGCTTCAGTCTGGGCCGGTGCCAGCATCATCAAGTCCGATAGCTCGTCGATCATCACGATCATGCGCGGCAGTGGCGTGCTCGACTTGCGCCGGCTGATCTTGCGATTGTAGGACTCCAGGTCACGTGCGGAGGCCTGCTCGAGCAACTTGAATCGGCGATCCATTTCGACCGTACACCAGCGCAGGATGCCTGCAATCCGGTTAAGGTCGGTTTCGACCTTGCCCATCAGGTGTGGCAAGCCATTGAATCGCAGCAGCTCTACCCGTTTGGGGTCGATCATGACGAAGCGCAAATCGGCTGGCGTGTTGTTCAACGCCAGGCAGGTTGCCAACGCCGCAATGCAGACCGACTTCCCCGAACCGGTGGTGCCGGCAATCAACAAGTGCGGCATGGCCGCCAGGTCTGCGACCACCGGCGCTCCTGCGACGTCCCGCCCCAGAGCAACCGCGGTGGTGGTCTCCAGCGGAGTACGCTCCATGATTGGCCGCAGTCGTACCATCTCTGCCTTGCGGTTGGGGACTTCGATGCCCACGAAGGCCTTGCCGGGCACCGGCGCTTCAATTCGGATGGCCGAAGCGGAGAGCGCCAGCGCCAGGTCGTTTGCCAATGCTGATATCTGCGAGACCCGGACCTTGCTCCGGGCGACGCTACCATCCGCGCTGGTTTGCTCAAGGTAACCCGGCTCCACTGCATACTGCGTGACAGCCGGCCCGGTACGAAAGTCGACAACTTTCGCCGGTAGACCGAACTCATTGAGGGTCTTTTCGATCAACCCCGCAGTTTGATTGATTTCACGGGAGGTGACTTTGCGGCTCTTGCCGCTCTCCAGCACGTCGAGCTCGGGCAGGGCGGCAGGACGGGGTCCGGCTGCGCCTTCTGCCACGGCTTCCGATTCTTGCAGCTCGAATTCCTTGCGATACTCGGGTGGTACACGCCTCGACCGGGTGCCGGCTGGCGCCGGAGTCAGCTCAGTCTTGGCGGCCCGGGGCAGCTGAGGCGAAGCCTGCCCGGACAGCCGATCGCGCAAGAGTGCGACCCCGGATGCAATCATGACCAGCAGCGCAAGCAGTGTGCGGCCCAGCGACCCAAACACGGCGCTCAGTGCATTGGCGATCGCCCAGCCAACGATCCCCCCTCCGTGGCCAAGTTCGGCCTCCGGAAGGGACATTGGCCCAATCGCCGCCAGCAGTCCAAACAACAGCATCTCAGCCATGATGACGTTGGACCAACGGATCTGCCACTGGAGCAGCAGGATGAGCCCGGCTAGCAGGCCAACCAATGGAATTGCATATGCGCCCCAGCCCAGCCAGCGGCGCAGAAATGCCGCCCATGGATCGATCAAGCTCCCACGAGTCAATGCAAACAACCCGAGAGCCGTGATCGCCGATAGCGCCAGCAGGGCCAACGACAGCAGCTCGGTAGAAGTACGGCGAATTGACTTCATGCGCGCAACTGCCGGCCACTCGCCGCGGCAATCAAGCGGTGGCTCAAGCGTCGGGTTCGGTTCGTGGCGACCGGGGTCATCCGCCCGATTCTAATCTTGGCCGGCCAGATGGGCTTCGCGCTCCATCTCGGCCATGGCCCGGGCAACCGACTCGATCGCAACCTTCTGTTTGCGATACAGGTCGGCCTCCGACATGGCCAGTTTCATCGCCACGTCGCGTACCTTCCTCCCCTCCAGGAATTTCATCTCCAGGATGTTGTAGAGCATCCACTCAGCCGTCATTCGGCGCTCGCCAGTCGGCCGAACCCGCTCAATGGCGCGTCGCAGGATATCTCGCAAGGCGTTGACCGCATTCCCGTCGTGGTCCTCAACCGCGCTGCGCACGACCCGCAGTCCGAGCAACGGGCTCTGGGTCAGTCGAGGTCCCCCCCAATAGTGTCCCAACGCTTCCTTCACTAAATTCGCCAGATCGGCCTCGCCGCTGATTTGTTCATCTGGGCTGGTGAGCGCTTGAACTCCGCCGTAGCGAGCCGCGGAGCGCAAGCGCTGATCCTGCTCGACCAGTGGCACCAAGCGATCGACCGCTGAAAACACTTCCAGTTGTAGCGTCCGATCGGTGAGTGCCACGGTCGCGCGGTTGCGAAGCAGCTCGAGCGCCTCGATCTCCTGCTTCTGCAGCGCCAGCCGATGACCCTCCAATCGAAGGCCGAGGATTCCGGCCAAGTCGGAGGTCTCTGGCGCCCGGAGCGGGGCTAACCAGTACTGGTCCCAACGGAACACGGAACCGAATCCATCGAGGTCAATCCGATCCTCGGTCATCAGAATTGGAGGCAGGTCCTGCTGCCCGCGCATCGGATCGTCCGGACCAACCGAAACCTCTAACTCCACGCCTTCCGAGCCGACGACCGCCACAAATGCCGATCCGGCGCCGGTAATGTCGCAGCAGGCGTTCAGAATTGACTCAAGATACTGCTTGAGGTCTCCGGTCGTCAGCAGCCGTTCCTCCAGTAGGTGCAGGCGCGAGACATCGTGCCGGTCCTGACCGTAGAACAGGAGGCGTTCGATGGTAGGACGCACAACTGTGATCAGGAATTGCAGGCTAAGGATGGTAGCCACCATCAAAAGCGGAATGGCACGGCTGTTCTCGATGCCGAAGAGCGCCCCCAGGCGTCCGGTGACCACCGTCACCGCCAGGGTGGTGGAGGCCACCACCGGGCCTCGCAGGATCCACTGGAACAGCCGGCTTTTCACCACCCGGTCGGGATAGCTGACGCCGAAGTAGGCGACGGCGTACGCCATAAGGACCATCTGGACTGCCACCGCGGCGTTGGCAAACGCCAACACGCCCCAGGTCAGCAGCGGCGCCTGGGAGAGCAAACCGCCGGCCGTGGTCATGAATGGGAATCCCGCGATCAGCGGCGCCAACGCGCCGAAGATCAGATAGCGCATGCGGCGCCGGCTGGCGGTGGTCAGGCAGCGCAGGTAGGCACGCCACAGATTGGCTGCGGTGAAGACCACGCTCAGGATGAAGAAGGCCATGAACAGCGGATAGAGCTTGCCGGGTCCCAGGTAGACCAGCGCGCCGGATTGCCGCAATCCATCAACGAGCTGATCCGAGCTGCCGGCGGCCGCGAAGCTCAACAGGCTGAGCAAGTAGCCGGCCCGGATCACCCACTTCCGGCGACCGCGCGACGGGCGCCCTGTAGCCGCAAGCAGTGCATCCGACAGGTGCATATACGCGGCGGCGACGAAGCCAACTCCCAGCCACTGCAGACGCAGCCAAATCACCTGCTCGGTTGCCAGGGTGGCGGTGCCAGCCATCACGTCGGTCGCGTAGACGACTGCCACGCAGCCCAGCAGCAAAGCCAGGGTCCGCGCCACCCGCTCCCTGGGATTGAATGTCAGCGCATACAGGCCCAGTGAGAACGCCGTGACCGCGTTTCCGGCGCTCAGGATCTGGTTCAGTATTTGTAGGGCCGCCCCCAACACATCGCTGAAGCTGTTCATCGGCCTAGCGCAGATTCAAGGTGAAGAAGAGCGCAATTTCCTCGTCAGGGTAGTATCGATCGTGGTAGCCAGAGAGGACGAAGCCGAGTTTGCGTGCCAGCTGAATCGAGGGGTAATTCTTGCTCTGCATTTCTAGCGTCATGCGGGATAGCTCTTGCTCGGCGCACCACTTGCGGCCGGTCGCCAATAGCCGGGTCGCAATGCCGCTACGGCGGTCTGGCGTGGCCACCACCAGATCAGTCACCCAACCCGTATCCGGTGCGGTCCAGGCCGAGAGGATCAGGTAACCCAGGGCCTCATGCTCGCGCTCAGCAATCAAGAAACCGGAAGCATTGGTCCACTCATCCGCCAGCCGGCTCGGATCACGTGGATAGTCGACTCGCATCGGCCGCGGCAGCCGCACTTCCCGGAAGGTTATGGCGGTCTCGCTGGCAGCCGGCCGGTAGCCCATTTGCCAGACATGGTCAGTGTGATAGCTGTGGTCGAGTTCCATCAGCGCCGGAATGTCGCTTGAGGTCGCGGGGCGTATGTTCATGCTGGTTGAGGATCAGCCTCCAGGGGGTAAGACTACCACTTCGATGCTGCACGGAAGCGGCGCGTTCCCCTCGGCGTCGGTGACCACCAACTGTAGCAAGTAAACCCCATTCTCCACAAGGCCGGTGTCCCACGCGCCAAGCAGATCGTCCCTTACCGTCTGGGTACCGGCCGTGATGACCTGCCAGGGTGCCTCTCCGCCAGTCGGTCGGATCTCGATCCGGTAGAAGGCGAAGCCCGGAATATCTGCGGTGCCGCTAATCTCGACCAGCCCGCGCAGCTCTTCGCCGGAAGCCGGAGCGCTGATGGTCGCCGAGGGATTCAGGCAGCCGCTGGCGTCGGGGGTGCTGAGGCTCACTGCCGATGAGGTTTCGAGCTGCAGCAGTGAGATGGTAGGAATCGGTGTGGGATTGGGAAGCGGAACGCTGGGCGCAAGAAAGGTCGATAGTGAGAAGGTCGCCAGGGCGGCAGCGGCCACCAACCCCAGCATTGCCACCGCTCGCGTACGGTTGGCGCTGGCCCGCTCGCGTTCCAGCCCGAAGCGGGCCTTGCGAACTTCAGAATGCCACTTGAGGGTCAGCCGCAGATAGACCAGGCCCGCCAGCACCGTGAGTGCGTAAATCCACCCCTGGATGGAGGCGATCAGTTGCAAGGCCTCTTCCATCGTGACTAGAGCTTACGCAGCACCCCCCGGATGATCGCCTCGAGCTTTGGTCCGATGACTGCGCCAGACTGCAGGACCTCGGCGTGACTGGCCTTGGAACTGCCGTCCAGGCTCCAGACATTGGTGATTCCGGAGATTCCGAGAACTCGCATTCCGGCGTGGCGGGCGACGACTACCTCGTGGGCGGTGGACATCCCAACCGCGTCCGCTCCCAGCAGCTTCATCAAGCGCTGTTCGGCTGGGGTTTCAAATGAAGGGCCGGAAAGACACATATAGACCCCCTGACGAAGAGGGATTTGGTGCTCGGCTGCGACTGCCAGTGCCAGCTGAATCAGCTCGGGATCGTAGGCCCGGCTCATATCCGGGAACCGTGGGCCGAACTGGTCCAGGTTTGGGCCGCGCAACGGCGAATGCCCGGCCATTCCGGGAAAAAAGATGTGATCGACAATCATCATCAAGTCCGCCACAGAAAATTCGGGATTCAACCCGCCAGCCGCGTTGGTCACGATAAGCAGTTCAGCACCCAGCCGATTCAGAACCCGAACCGGCACCGCCAACCGCTGCATCGAATGGCCCTCGTAGAAGTGGACCCGCCCCTGAATGGTGCAGACGTTTTGCCCTTCCAGGGTGCCGAACACCAGCCGACCGGCGTGTCCCTCAACGCTGGAGACCGGCCAGCCGGGCAGTTCCGCGGACGAGATTGTGACTGCTGATTCGACTGCGTCGGCCAGCGCACCCAGCCCCGAGCCCAGGACCAACGCGATTCGCGGCTTGAGCTCGGTTCGGTCTCGAACCGCTGCAGCAATCGCGTCAATTTCTGCCAGATCGGGAATGTCCATCAGTTTCCCTTGCGACCCGGCGCCCGCACCCGTATCGCATTCGGGCTACTCAGACCTAACATGGCCTGAATGGCCCGCTTGCTCTTGCCTTCGGCCAGTAGATGCCGGATCAAGGAGTGGCGCAGTGAGTGCGGCGAGACCTCATCTCCCAGGTCCACCGCTGATGCCCAACGCTTAACTACCAGCCAGAGCCCCTGGCGGCTCAGTCGCTTCCCACGCAAGTTCAGGAAGAGCGCCTTTTCCTTTTCGTCGCGTGCCAGGTACGGCCTACCGGTTCGAAGGTACTCGCGCAGCGGCTCCCAGGCCAATCCCAGCCGCAGCTTGACCGGATCGTCGCTGCCCCGCGTATAGGTCCCGCCTTGGAGATCGATCCCGTCCAGATTGGTTTCCACCGCTTCCGACGCCCGCAATCCGACCGCGTAGAGCAGAGACAGAATGGCGGCATCGCGCAGTCCGCGTGGCGTGCCCAATTCAGAAGGAGCCTCCAGCAGCCGCTTGACCTCCGCCGGCGAAAGGGTCCGAGGCAGGTTCCGCGGCGACGGCGGCGGCTGTAGCTGAGTGAAGATGCGGGGGCTGACTGCGCCCTCGACCTGCTCCAGGTATTGCAGGAACGCCCGGGCGGCCGCCATCTTGCGCGAGATGGTGGATGGCCGGTAGCCCTGGCGTTCCAACCAGTTTCCGTATTCAGCGACCATTTCTGGCCGCAGCTCGGAGGGCGCCACCGGCCCACCATTGTTGGCCGAGATCACCTGGTTGAATTGCCGCACATCAGTTGAATAGGCGAGAATGGTGTTCTTGGCGCTGCCCCGCTCCCGCCTCAAGTGTGTGATGAATCGTTCGATTGCAGCTTGCATTGGGTCCGAAACTTTAGGAGTAGGCACATTATACATCTCCGGCCACTACTTGTCATAAGTGCAAAGTACTAGCGGCAGCCGCTTGACATCGGTTGCGTCGTCCGGCCGAGAGCGGCAACCCGCGGCCCGGGTTCGGGTCCCCCAGCCCGGAACTGCCGATGCTCAAACCCGTTGAACACCTTTGGTCCAAATGCTCTGATCGGGCTACCCTCCGAGCGCCAATGTTAGAATGACTGCCGGCCGGCCGGTGGTTCTCGATCGCTCGGATCGAGCGCGAATCGGGCGGCACCTCAGTTGCCCCTGAACCCGGAACTCTCCACGGTGCTGACCATCGCACTTTTCGTCATGTGCCTGGTGCTTGGTGCGGCGGTCCTCCGGCTCGCCTCCCGCCTGCGTCAGCTGCGCTTGGCCACCTCCAACGAGCCCGACGCACGGCCGATCGAACGCTTGAGCCTCGAGATCATCAGCCAGCTACCAGACGAGCGCGATTTGGGTGAGACGTTGCGACCGTACATGCTGCAGATGTTCACGGATTGCGAGCTGGTGGTATGGCAGTTCCCGGAACGAACCATCCTTCGTCAGCCGGCAGAACTTGAGCTTGACCTGGCTGGCATTTGGCCGTGGTTGAGCCGTCAGCAGCAGAGCGCGATCCTGGCGCCAAGTGACCCGCTTCCATGGGATGAGGGGCGAGCCACGGATCTGGCATTGGTTCTGGCTCCAATCCTCGCGCACGGGACGCCGCAGGCCATCGGCGGAATGTACCTGGCACTCCCTGGCGACCACCGGGAAGGAAGTTCAGCGGCAGCCCGCATGCTCCCTGCGCTGGAGTCGGTGGCAGCCTTGATCAGCTCGGCACTGAACCAGGCCCACGTCTACGACGCCGACCTGCGCCTTGAACGAGTGAGTCAGGAGCTGCGGCTGGCCGGCCAGATCCAATCCAGCTTGATACCCTATGAGATTCCACGGATTCCGGGCTGGCAGCTCTCAGTGACGCTGGATCCGGCCGAGGAGACATCAGGCGATTTTTTCGACCTGATCCCGTTCGAGGATGGCAAAGTGGGCCTGGTTATCGCCGACGTGGTGGACAAGGGGATAGGCGCCGCACTCTACATGGCGTTGAGCCGGACGTTGCTGCGCACCTATGCGATCGAGGCCGACTCGGATCCAGCAACAGTCTTCTTCGCTACCAATGCCCGCATGGTGGCCGACACCACCTCCAACTTGTTCGTGACCGCGTTCTACGGTTTGTTGGATCCAGAAACCGGCGAGTTGACCTACAGCAACGCTGGCCACAACCCGCCGTACGTGATCCGAGCTGGTGAGCCTGCAATCATTCAGGAATTAGTACGCACCGGAATCCCGATCGGGGTACGCCAGGACTCTGCCTGGACCACCGCCACGGTTCAACTTCAGCCAGGCGATCGGCTGATCATGTACACCGATGGCGTTCCCGACGCTCAAGCGGCGGACGGTCAGTTGCTTTCAATCCAGCCGGTCATTGAACTCGCCAAGCGCGGCGGACCGCTCTCAGCGGAGGAACTTCAACGTGGCATTCTGGAGCGGATTGATGAATTCGTTGGGGAGGCGCCGCAGAGCGACGACATCACACTGATGGTGCTGGTCAGGGATCGAGACGGCTAGCGATGCTGGCGCCGTTTGCGCATCGTGAGCAGGTTGCCCTGCCCGCTTAGGGGCTTGAATTCCACCTCGTCCATCGAACCCCGGATCAACTTGAGGCCTGCCCCTCGCAGTCGGAGCTCATCCAATGGGCCGGAGAAATCCGATTCCGGGACGCCGTCGGCATCGAACGGCCTGCCCCAATCGCGCAATACAACCGTCACCCCGGTTTCATCAATGTCAACCTGACATTCAATGCGCCCATCGTCGGCACCAGCGTAGGCGTATTCGATGATATTGGTGCAAGCTTCATTCGTTGCAAGCTCCACCTGGTAGGCGTCCGAGTCGCCAAACCCGGCTTGTCTCGTTGCATCGGAGA
>CAZGCX010000083.1:0-10103 GCA_964524585.1 uncultured Anaerolineaceae bacterium | reverse complement strand
AAAGCCTGCGGGGTGGGGCCCTCGAAGATCCGGAAACCAGTGATGGCCTGCTGAACGACATGGCGCAATCCATCCAACGCATGGAAGCCATGATCGAGGATCTGGCGCTTTCGGCCCGCCCAAAAACCCACCAGCTCACTTTGCGCAAGTCGTCGTTGGCTTTGACGCCACTGCTGCACGGACTGCGGGCCCGCTATGCACCGCGGGCCGAAGTACGTGGCATCCATCTGCAACTGAACGTACCGGCTGTGCTTCCTGACCTGGATGCCGACGAGATCCGCCTTTTTCAGATCATTGGCAACTTGGTCGACAACGCGCTGAAGTTCACTCCAACCGGCGGTCGTGTCACCATCTATGCCGAACAACTGCCAGATTGGATCGAGGTCGGAGTCCGCGACACCGGGCCGGGCATTCCGGCGCGCGATGTCGACCGGGTGCTCGAGCCCTTTACCCAGGGCGCCAATGCCAGTGACGTACGACAGGGAATGGGCCTGGGTCTGTCGATCGTGAAAGAACTGGCGGAGGCGCATGGCGGCGGGTTGTCACTCGAGAACCGAGCGGGCGGCGGCCTACAGGTCGCGGTGCGTCTACCGTTGAGTGGATAAAGGCAGTCGCTGTGCAATCGATCTTGGTCATCTTGACCGGCAGTCCACATGCCTGGCAGGCAGCTTTCACTGGCTACGAGCTGGCGGTGCGTGGCGGGCTGCGCCTGGTCGCTGGAATCCCGGCTGAGCTGGGCGAGGGGCACGATGCTGGCAAATTGTCGGTTGAGTTCGAGATCGGTGCCCGGGCGGCTGGCGCCACATTCAGCACCACCCAAATCGAGTACCGTGCGGGCCGACTGGGCGGCCAACTGCCTGAGAACCTGCGGGCGGTGCTGGTCGGGCAACAGGACCTGGGCAGCGCTCGTGAATTGAACGTCCTGCTTGAGGGGCTCTCATGTCCATTGTGGGTGATTCAGGGCCGGCGCGAGTTGAGCCGGGCACTGGCGATCGAGCTCGCCCCCCGATCGGTTAACTTCCACGAGCAGGTGACCACGATGGGACGAGAGTGGGGCTGGCAACTGGAGACCGTATCGGTGAGTTCTTTGCACCCGGAGGCCGAGGCCGCGGACCGCTCGGTCGGTTCGGCTGTCTCCGACTCCACTCTGGAGGTAAGCCAGGCGCAATTCATCCGCCGATTGTCGGCCGAACCGTCCGATCTGGTCTTGATTCCATGGCCGAATTCCGGACTTTCGAGTTGGGGGCTCGTCGAGCAGGTGGACCGGCCGCTGATTTTCGTGCCCAGCACTTAAGTTGCCCTAAGGTTGGCCCGCGGTCAGACTAAGGACGCCCAACGGTTCAGCTATGATACTAATGCGAGAGGGGTACGGTGGGGATGATCCCCAAATCAGCCGATTCAGGGAGGCAGGAGATGAAGAAGTCAGTCGGTAAGGTCGCCATGGTGCTCGGGCTCAGCTTGTTGCTGGGGCTGGCGCTGGCGGCATGTAGCTCGGGTAGCAACTCGATCGACGTCACGTTGACCGAGGACTACCAGATCGTGCTCTCCGGCAACAGCGCCAGTGCTGGGGATGTGACGTTCAACATCACCAACACCGCGTCGGAGTTGGAGCACGAGTTCGTGATCGTGAAGTCCGATCTGTCGCCGTCCAGTTTTCCAACCGACGACGAAGGTGATGTCCCGGAAACCGAGGTCGATATCGTGACCGAACAGGAAGCGATTGGACCCGGCCAGAACGCCACCCTGGTCGCTAATCTGGACGCCGGTCACTATGTGCTAATGTGCAACCTGCCGGGCCACTTCGCGCAGGGAATGCACGTCGAGTTCACGGTCAATCCGTAGAAGAGAGATCAGCTACTAACTGAGAAGTGTCAGGCCCCGTGGGCTCACCCACGGGGCCTGATTTGTTTGCTCACCAGACGACCGACTAGCCCGCCGCCAGCTCTGCGCCCTGGTTGCCAGTAATCCGGCGGAAGGTGAGGGTCCAAGCGCCAGTGATGAAGGTCGTGATCACGCCATTGAGCGCGATCGCCAGTGGGATACCAGCCACCAGGCAAAGGGCGCTGAGTGCGACACCGCCGCGCACGGCAACATCGGAGCCGACCAGCAAACCGGTGACAGCCGGCACGACCACCCCGATAAACGGCAGGAAGATCAACGCGCTGACGATCCCGCCACCGATGATCAACACCAATCCCATTACCACCACCGGTCCCAGATTGGCCTTGAGAACAGCCCAGGAGCGGCCGAAGGATTCCATGACCCCCAGATCCTCGTCTACCGCGGCAATCATGGTCAATACGACGTAAGCATCCAGCGCCAGAGCGAGCGGTATCAGCAGGCAGATCAGTGGGATCAGACACAGCAGCCCGATCCCCAGGGTGATGATTCCGAATCCGAGTGCCCCCAACACCAATACGATCGCCACCACGAAGCCAACCAACCAGAAGACCACCCGGATGCCGAGCAACCGCCAGAAATTCTGGAGTCCGAGGCTGAATGCTTCGCCCAGAGTGACCTTGGCGCCCTCATCGGCCTTGATGTAGCCCCCGATCAGTCCGCCCTGGCCGATCACCCCCAGCGCCAGGAAGATCAGCCCGATCACAATCGCCACGCAAAACAGTCCCAATATGATGAGCAACAGCACGCCGCCGTTGTCGTTCAGGAAGCGCTCCAAACCCTGGAAGTTGCCGTTGACTCCGCTGGGCGGGTTGTTGAAATCGAACTGATATCCCCGAAATCCACTCGTCGATTGACCACCCCCGCCGCGCCCGCTGGAGCTGCAGCCAGCGAGAATGCCAAGGATCCACAGCGCCTTGTTGCGCCATCCGATCTGCCAGGCTCGGCTCAGTACTGCCCCGTAATCCATCGAACCCTCCAACTCAAAGAAGTTCGTATCGAAACCAGCCTACATGTTACTTGAGCGGGCCATCAAAACCGCTGACGTTCTGCTGAAAAGTGGCAACCGGATGCCACGTTTGGCCAACCGGACCGCCCGATTGTGACTCGCTGAAGATCGACCCGCTGAATCGGCATTTGTAGGGAGCTAGTAAGGCACGGCTCCCCTTTGGCGAGCCGTATACTGGGATCACACCGTCCGATCGCCGCCTGCGGCGGCCGTGACAGGTGGCAGCGGCCCGCGTCCGCTGCCGAGGAGATCCGTGTCGAAGGTTAGTCCGGACAGCAAGACCAGACTGGTAGGCAAGCAGCTCGGGAAGTACCAGATCCTTGAGTGGCTGGGCCGCGGCGGTATGGCCAGCGTCTACAAGGCGACTGATCCTTCACGCAGCGTATATGTGGCCATCAAGGTGTTGCCACCGGTGATGGCAGAGTATCCACAGTTCAGCGAGCGCTTTCAGCGAGAGGCCGAGCTGGTGATGCGGCTGGAGCACCCACACATCGTGCCGGTCACTGAGGTGCAGGAGGTCGGCGACTATGCCTTCCAGGTGATGCCCTACTACGCGCTGGGCAGTCTGGCTGAGCAGCTCCATCGCCGCACCCCCAGCTTGGAGGAGGCCGCGCAGCTGGTCCGGCAGGCGGGGAGCGCGTTGGATTACGCCCACCGGCAGGGCATCGTGCACCGGGATGTGAAACCCTCCAACATTCTGCTGGACGACAGTGGGCAGGCGATGCTATCCGACTTCGGGCTGGCGCTGATCTTGGACGCTTCGATCAGCCTGACCGGCTCCGCGTTCCTGGGGACGCCAGCCTACATCTCGCCCGAGCAGGCTCAGAGCAATCGGGTGGATGCCCACTCCGATCAGTACTCACTGGGCATCGTGCTGTTTCAGCTGGCGACCGGCCAGATGCCATTTGATGACGAGAACCCGATGGCGCTGATCCTCAAGCACCTCAATCAACCACTGCCAAGCCCGCGCTCTCTCAACCCTGAAGTTCCGGAAGGGCTGGAGCGGGTGATTCTGAAGGCCACCGCCAAGGACCCGGCCGACCGATTCGGATCGGTGGCCGAGATGACCGAGGCCATGGACCGTGCACTGTTGCATGCCCGCGATCCGTACGCGATCTCTCCGCTGGATCTCAAAGTACCCGACTCGGTCCTGGCCCGGCGTGAGCCGCGATCGAAGGGAGAGGTTGATCACAGACGGCGCAGGCTGGTCCCGGGCGCAGCGCTGTTGACCGCAGTCGTCGCCGCAGCGGCGTTTCTGCTGCTGAGCAACGACCGCAGCTCCGCTGGAAGCCTCGCACTTGAAACGCCGACCTCGCAGGCCTCGATCGCCACCGCCACTCCGGATCCGACCGAGACCTCGGTCCCCACCCCGACCGACACCTCTCGGCGGCTGACCATCCCACCTACCCCGACCCCGGCCGTCATTTACGGCACCGACGATGTGCGAACGCTGCTGGATCTGGAGCACCCAGCCTACTACGATTACTTCGAGGACTCGTCCACCTGGTTTGATTACGATCGTCCGGCCAAGGCCTCCTATCAGTTCGTTGGAAACCAGCTGTTCGGAACAGACTATCGACCCGACGAGCTGAGCACCTGGTGGTCGACTTACATCCAGCAAGCGGGCAACCTGTATGCCGAAGTCAGCGCCACCAACGGCGACTGCGTCAAGAAAGACTCAGTCGGGCTGGCGATTCGGGTCGACCCGGCTGCCGGCACCGGCGGCTATTCGTTCGAACTGTCCTGCGACGGCAATTGGAGGTTTACCCGCCACAAGTTGGATGGCGGTAGAGATGAGATGATCGGCTGGATCCCGTCCAGCGCGATCAACCCCGGCAAAGCTGCCACCAATCGGATCGGCGTGTGGGCCTATCAGAATGACTTTGTCTTCTTCGTGAACGGAACCCAAGTCGGGGAATCGGTTGACCGGCTGTACAGCTTCGACTACGGAACGTTCGCGTTGTTTGTGCGCGCCTCGCTCACTTACGAACTCACTGCCACTTTTGACGACTTCGCGGTCTGGCACATCTCCTACATCCCCGGCAGTTAGCTTCCGAGACGCATCCGGTCGTCAATCCATGTTGTGCTGAGGTTCGCTCAAGGCTGAACCGCGGGCGCAGCGGCCCGCGAGGTCGGGATTGCGCCGCGCAACTGCCGGCAGGTGATCGGGTTCTTGCTTTCATATGACCCCACCTGCAGGAATGCGGACGGCCTGCCGCGTTTTCAATCCGTGGCGATGGCGCCGCCCCAAACGCATGCTGAGCGTAACGCTCGTCCTGGTATTGACCGCGTGCAACTATCCCACCAGCGCGCCAACCCCCACCGAGCTGAGCCTGGACCAGATCGAGGCTGCCGTGGGTGCAACCTTGTTGGCGGAGGGCCAGCTCACTCAGGCGGCGATCCCGCTCGGCGCCACGCACGCGTCGGCGACGGCGGAGTCATCCGCCACTGACGCCCCGCCAGCAACCCCCACGCCGAGCCCCACGCCAAGCCCGACCCAGACCGCAACCTCCACACCGAGGCCCACCGATACGCCGAATCCGACCGACACGCCCAAGCCCACCTCGCCGCCACCGCCGACCAAGACACCCGAACCCAGCGCGACCCAGTGCGCCAAGTTCACCAATCCGGCGCTCAGCGGCAAAGCGGGAATCGGCAATCAGGTCGACCTGACCTGGTCGTCAAGTGGGGGATGTGCGCCGGTAAGCGGCCAGATTACGGCTGTTTACGTCAAGGACGCGACGCCATTTGCCACCCTCAAGATCTCGGGCAATTCAGGCAAGATCACCAACCAGCCGCCAGTGAAGTGCGAGGGGACTTTCGTGATCCGGTACGTGCTGGTACTTCAAGATGCGACCGGGGGCCAGCTCACCACCAGCCTAGAGATTCAAGTGACCTGGATTTGCTAGCGTTGCGGTGCGCCGAGTGGCAGCGCCCTACATCTCCAAATCGATCATTCGAACCGGGAACACTCCCATGACCTGGGTCTTGCCGATACGGGTGGTTTGTTGCCGTGCATCGTGCAGGTGGCCATGTAGCACCAGGCGCGGCTGAACGGCTGCGATCAGCCACCGGAACACCCGAAACCCGGTGTGAGCCGGGTCGGACCCATCGTGAATCCCGAAGGGCGGCGAGTGAGTGACCAGCACGTCGACGTACCGTCCATAGCGCAGCCGGTTGGCCAACAGCCCGGGGAGCAGTCGGGCCACACGCCAACGCATCTGGTTCTCAGTGAATTGATACCCCGATCGCCCCGAGTATTGGATCGAGCCGCCCAGACCTACGAACAGAGCGTCGTTCACTTTGCGAATTCGGTCGTCAAGTGGGTCGCAGCCCTCCGGCCCGAATTTGACCCCGCCGCTCGCGGTATGCTGCGGCATCGGATCGTGATTACCGTGCACATAGAGCACCGGCCGATTCAGTACTGAAACGACGAATTCCAGGTAGCCGTAGGGCAGGTCGCCGCAGCCCAGTACCACATCTGCCTGGCCGTAGTTCTCGAGCAGGTGCTCTGAGTACACCCGCCCGTCCTCCATATCGCTCATGGCAAGCAGTTTCATTTCACAGCCAGCGTCCGCTCCAATTGTGACGCGATCCACTCTTGAGTCTATTATGATTCGGCTGCAAGGCGTCGATCTGGATGGGTCAGGTCAATCTCTCTAGCTACTCGATCGCGGTGCGGGACTTCCGGCGTGCCCGCCGCAAGGCATCGCTACAGCAGCTGCTCGACCGGTTCCGCGGCGAGTCGCAACGACTTTTGCCGTATGAAGAGGTGATGCGCCAGTTGGCCGGTCGCGAGTCCGGCCGCTGGGAGCTTCGCGAGATTCCGCTTGCCTCGATCGTCGGCAGCGTCGGCCGATACAACGACTTCACGCGGGACTTCCTGCCACTCAAGGACAGCGTCGAAGGGCGTTGGGCGAGCGTGAAAGTCGCCATGACCGGATTGATTGGGTTGCCTCCGATTGAGGTGTACCAGGTGGGCGAAGCCTACTTCGTGCTCGACGGAAACCACCGCGTCTCTGTTGCGCGACAGCTCGGCGCATCGCATATTCAGGCCTACGTCAACCAGGTCCGTACGAAAGCCCCGTTGTCGCCGGAAGTCGACCTTGACGAGCTGATCATCAAGTCCGAACTCGCCGAATTCCTGGCACGGACCCGGCTGGATGAAACCCGGCCCGACACGGATTTCACCGTCACCTCGCCCGGCCGCTACCGGCTGCTGGAGCAGCAGATCGATTCCGGAGTGGCGGCCGCCGAGGGCGGGCCCCGGCCATTCGACCAGGTAGCTGCCGAATGGCATGATCACCTGTATCAGCCGTTGCTGGACTTAATCCGCGAAATGGGCATGCCGCACGAGTTCCCGGAGCGCACCGAAACCGACCTCTACGTCTGGATCACCCAACATCGGGCCGAACTCGAGGAATCCCTGGGCTGGCAGATCGGCGCGCGCTCCGCCGCGGCCGACTTGATCTCACGCGCAAAGCGAACGGTGCTGTCCCGCCTCGGGCGGCGCTCCCGTCCGCCGCAGACCGAACTGGTCAGCGCAACATCGGGGGAGATGACCGACCGAAGTCTGCTGACCGAGATCCTGGTTCCAATCAGTGGCAAGGCGGACGACTGGGTGGCGCTGCACCAGGCAGACATCATTGCCCAGCGCGAAGGAGCGAGGGTCTTGGGCCTGCATGTCGTGACCACCGAGTCTCAAGCGGAGGGCGAGCAAGCGAAGCTGGTGCAGTCCACCTTCGAGACGCACTGCGTATCCAACGAATAAGAATGCCGTCTGGCGATCGAGGTGGGGAAGATCACCCCGACCATCAGCGAGCGGTCGCGCTGGGCGGATCTGGTCGTCGTGAAGTTGAATCACCCTCCCGGGGCCGGGGCGATCGAGAAGCTGAGCTCCGGTTTTCGTGCCTTGCTTCGGAGCTGCCCGCGCCCGGTGCTGGCGGTGCCGCGCGCAGAGTCACCGCTAACCCACGCGATGTTGGCATTTGACGCTAGCCCAAAGGCTGAGGAGGGGCTGTACCTGGCCGCCTATCTGGCCAGCCGCTGGAAGATCGCTCTGACGGTGATCTCGGTTTCGGAGACCGGCAACGTTGCAGACCTGACGCTCGGACCGGCGGGCGAGTATTTGGACCAGCACAAACTCGACTATGAGATGATCGCGGCCGAGGGGGAGACCGCACTCGAAATCCTGGACGCGATCGGGCGCCGGCAGGCCGATCTCTTGATCATCGGAGGCTACGGCCGCAACCCGGTAGCCGAAACCGTATTGGGCAGCACGGTTGACCAGATCCTACGGGCCGCTACCATCCCGGTTCTGGTTTGCCAGTGAGCGGTCCGCGCCCGGCCCAGCGGTCAGAGGAGTTCCATCCGGCCAATTGCTCGGCCGAACTCCTGCCATCCATCGGGCTCAATCGCTGGTAGCGGTCTGTGGACTCTCGGTCCGGTGTCGGCGGCTGGCGACCATGGCCCAGACCAGCCCGACTGCTGCTAGAAAGGCTACCGGCCAAAGCAGCGGACTGCTCTGAGTGGTCCGGTTGATTTGAAGCGGAAAGCTGAGGCTGGCGGGACCACGCGGTCCGTCGATGTCAATCGTGATCTGCCAGGTTCCCGGTCTTGAAACCGGTAGATGTGCGGCAAAGTCGATGATCAACGGGGCGATTGCGTGGGTGGCCTCGGATTCAACGTTAGCGGCCTCGAATCCCACCGGCTCGGCCCGGACCATCACGATCCCACCGGCGATCACCCGCAACGACTCGGCGTCCTTGACCCGGATCTCGAGGTACAGCTTGTCGGTGACTGGCGGCGCGGGTGAGCTGTAGACGCTGACCAGGTACGGTCCGGCCGGCTGATCTTCCAGCTCGATCGTCCGGCCGCCAGTGCCCGGACCGGAGGCGAGCGCCGACTGAGCGCCCACCACTACCCACAGCAACGCAGCTACAACACCGATCAGCCTGCTGCTCATCGGCGCCATTCTACATCGTCGGCAAATTGAAAGTCAGTTTCCGGTGGACACGTCAGTGCAGCTGTCCTCGGGTTGAGGATCAGGATCGGCGCTCTGCGTGGCACAGGCTTCTTTCTTCAATTGACCCGGGGGTCCATTCCCCGACGGACCGGACTGGCCCTGATCATTGTTGTGCTGCCCCGGCGGGGTCGCCTTTTGATGATCCTCTCGCTTCAGCTGTCCTGGCGGTTGGCTCTCGGAATTCGAATCACCTTGCTTGAGCTGCCCGGGAGCGGTCTCGTTTGGGTGCTCGCCAGCGCGGAGCAGCCCGACGACATCCTTTCCGTGCTGGGCCTGCCCCCGGGCGGACTCGAGCACTGAAATTGCCTGCTCCGGCACCTGATCCAGTAGGCCTGTCAGCGTCAATTCATGCTGGCTGAGCTCGGCCTCCAGTGCCGATAATCGGTCCGGATCGGTGCCGCTTGAAGTCAGCGCCTCGTCGATTGCTAACTGATAGTCAGCCAGGACCTGTTTGAGCTCGCCCAGGCGGCCGCCCCGCGCCAGCTGCTCCAGTTCATCCACCCGACGATCGGCAAATCCACGCAACAAGCGCGCGTCCCCATTGGCTGTGGGGCTGATCAACAAAGCTGCCCGCTCCATGCCTCGTTTAAGCCCGTACAGCGAATCTCCGGGCAACGCCTCACTGGCGGCGAAGGCCACGCCGACGCTGACGGAGAGGAGCGCCAATGACAGCACCAGCGTGATCATCACCCACCCCGGAGCGAGCCGCCGTATCAAGTGACCGCCCCGATCAGGCGAAAGCAGCACGCGCAGTCGTTCCCATAGAGCCACTGGTGGCCCGGAGTCGCGCTTTGTCGCGGACTCCCCGGTCGACAGTCGTTCACGCGTGAGTCGGAGCACCCGTGCCAGCGAGTCGGAACGAAATTGGGCCGACGGGCCGGGCGCTGCCAGCTGCCGTTGGAGCTGTTGTGCTGCAATCAGCAGCGGCTGGAGCTCGCTCTGCAGTTCCGGGTGGCGCCTAAGGCACTCGTCCGCTCCGAGCTCCCCGCGCTGAATCAAGGTGAGGCAGCGGTCGAGCAGTTCCGCTCGCTGGTTACGCTTCGACATCTGGCAACAGCTCTCTCAACGAAGTCAGAGCCCGGTGCAAAAGGACTCGCACCGCGCCTGGGCTGCGGTCCATCCATTGCGCAACGGTTGAGGTCGGCAGCTCCAAAATCAACCGCAATCGGA
>CAZGCX010000082.1:0-10191 GCA_964524585.1 uncultured Anaerolineaceae bacterium | reverse complement strand
CCCGAGTGCGCTTCATGCGCTACGATTGGTCGCTCAACCAGTAGACCGCGCTTAATCTCCATAACGACCATCGCCCCGACCGCCGCAGCCTTCCACGCCGGCAACGGCTGGTTAGACCCGTCACGGCACCCTCAAGTCACCTTAGTTCGGATCTTGGTCTCACTGGTCAGCGTTCGATGGACCGGACAACGGTCGGCGATCGAAGAGAGACTGGCCACCTGGTCGGCGGTCAGATCCCCGTGCAGCCTGATCTGCCGCTCGATGATATCCACCCGCGCCTCCGGATCGCTTTCGCAATCCTCGCAGTCGCGAGCGTGAATCTTGCGCGTGCTCAGGTCCACCTCCACGCTCTCGAGTGGAATCTGCTTGCGCTGCGCGTACATGCGCAGGGTGATGACTGTGCAAGCGGCCAGCGAACTCAACAGTAAGTCGTATGGATCTGGACCAGCGTCGTCGCCGATGCCGAGCGGCTCATCGGACATGAACCGGTGCCGGCCAGCGCTGATCTCTACCTGTAACCCACTAGAGCTGCGTGCCGAGATCGCCATGGTTTCTCCTTGCGCCTTAGAGCGCCTGCTGCTGAATAAGCCGTTCAACTACTTCCGCCAGCGTGGCCGGATCGTCCACCACCCACTCCTGCGGCAGCCACTGCGAGCGGCGGCTCGCAGCAGCTCAACGCTGTGCGACCACTGGTTGGCGCGCAGCAGCTGCGGGTCGGCCAGCATTTCGTGGTAGATCTGCAGCCGGAGGCCGGCCAGCACTTGCCAGGGCTGCACGCCAACGAGTTCCTCCGGGTGGGTAACTCGCGCCGGTGTAGGCCCCTTGATGCGGACGACCCGGCAGTTTCTTACTTGCACACCTCTCCGGCAGAGTCGGGTCCGAGGCCGGCGCAAGATACTGGGAGGGTCGGGTTATCGTCCCGCGCTGGCGATCGGGCCGTTAGCAGCGAAACGCGGTCAACCAGCCTGCAGCCTGACTGCGGCTCGCGATTCGACGGCTGAACATGTAAGACGAATTCGCCAGATCGCGTCTGTTGCAGTACGGACAGACGGTCGATCCAACAACCGCTCGGAGGCAGACATGAATCTCATCGGTGCAGTCATCGCAGGGTTGGCCGGAACCGCGGTCTTCAGCATGTTCATGTGGCTGAGCCCCAGGATGGGAATGCCCAAGATGGCGATCTGGGAGCTGTTGGGCTCGATGTTCGCCAAGGACGGAAGCCCGGCGTTCGGATGGATCGCCCACTTCATGATGGGAACCATCTTCGCCATCATCTATGCCTCGCTATGGACCGCCGGACTTGGTTTTGCCAACGTCGGCAGCGGCGCAGTCTTCGGGATCGTCCATTGGCTGGCGGCCGGCATGGTGATGGGGATGGTGCCGACGATGCATGCTGGGATCCGAGCCGGTTCGGTTCAGGCGCCCGGGGTCTACATGATGAGCAACGGCGGGCTGATGTCGTTCATGGGCGGGCTAATCGGCCACGTGGTCTATGGGATCGTGGTCGCGCTGGTGTACGGGGCATACGCGGGGTAGCCCTCGAGGCTTGACAGCGCCCAAGTGTCGGGCCAGACCGGCGCGATCACCGGTACCACTACGTGACCGGGCACGATCCTCGCCTCCCAGCGAGGATCGTTCGCGCTGCATGCTTTGATACTCGGTTGGCCCAGCTTGCCGGAGTGAGCTGACCGGTGTGAGTTTGCGGTGAGCTCGATCGCAGGGGGCTGCGCGCTGCCGACGCTGCAGCTGATCGCCAGCAATCTCCAAATACCCCCCAGGCGGATCTCGCAAGTCGCATAACATATGTACACCATGACTTTGTGGCCATTCACCGGACCGCGGCTTGCCGCTAGCCTTACACTTCTTCGACGCTGATGGCGGGTATCCTCATTTCCCTGTTTTCACGCGGCGGGCGGCGCCGTGAGGCGCTGGCCTCCGCCTACGTCGTTCCAGAGGCCGTGCGCTGCGTGCAGTGCGGCATCTGCTCCTTCAGTTGCCCGATCGAGATCGATGTGCGGGCTCACGCCCGGGCCGGCGAGCCAGTGATCGACAGCTACTGCCTGAGCTGCGGCGAGTGCGTGGCGCGCTGTCCGCGTGGCGTGTTGCGCTTTGAATCCAGCTCGATCTTCAATGCGAAGGGTGGCAGCTGAAATGGCAGCCACTCGACCGGCGCCTGCCCGCTACCTGATCATCGGGAACGGCCCTGCCGGATGGGCCGCGGCAGAGGCGATCCGCCAGCTCGATTCGACCGGCCGGATCACCATCATCAGCTCCGAAGGTCCCGAGTTCTACTCCCGGCCAGGCCTGGCGTATTTGCTCACCGGCGCCGTCCCCGAAAAGATGCTGTTCGCGCGCACTGACGACGATTACCACCGGCTGCGCATCGAACGGCTGGCCGCCATGGTCACCGGCGTGGACCCCCACCACCAACAGCTCCACTTGCAGGACGGCCGGGTGCTGGATTACGACGCCCTGCTGCTGGCCACCGGCGCGCAGGCCATCCGCCCCGACGTGCCTGGGATCGAGTTGGACGGCGTGGTCACGCTCGACACGCTGGAGGACGCCCGGCGCATCCTGAAATTCGCCCGTCGCGCTCGCCGGGCGGTGGTGGTCGGCGGCGGCATTACCGCCATCGAGTTGGCCGAGGGGCTGGCGGCCCGCAAAGTCGAGACCCACTACTTGATGCGCAAAGATCGCTATTGGAGCAGCGTGCTGGACGAGGACGAGGCGGCGCTGGTCGAGCGCAAGTTCGAGGAGGATGGGATCCGGCTGCACCGGCGCACAGAGCTGATGCGGCTGCACGGGCAGCGAGGCCGGCTGACGGCGGTCGAGACCAGCCAGGGCACGATCGAAGCCCAGATTCTGGCGGTCGCCATTGGCATTCGGCCCCGGCTCGAGCTGGCACATGCAGCTGGGCTTGAAGTGAACCGCGGTGTACTGGTCGATGAGCACATGGCGACCAGCGTCCGCAACATCTATGCCGCCGGCGACGTGGCGGAAGTCTTCGATCCGGCCAGCGGCAGAACGGTGCTCGATTCCTTGTGGTGGGTGGCGCTCGAGCAGGGCCGGGCCGCCGGGCGTAACATGGCCGGTGATCCGCAGCGCTATTCCCGCCCACCGGCATTCAACGTCACCCGGATCGGCGGGATCACGACCACCATCCTTGGGGCGGTTGGCCGGGGCACCGAATCGGTTGACCTGCAGGCCATTGCCCGAGGCGACAGCGAAGGCTGGCGCATCCAGCCGGATGCAATGGCGGTCGAAACCGGGGAGCAGCACAGCCGGGCGCGGCTGTTGCTTGGCGCGAACACGATTGTGGGCGCGGTCGTGATGGGCGACCAATCGCTCTCCCGCCCGCTGCAGCACCTGATCGGCGGCCAGGTTGATATCTCACCGATACGCGATCGTCTGCTGGCCGAGCCAGCGGAGCTGGTCGGAACGGTCATGGAGTTCTGGAATGCTCGGTTCACGTGAACTCTGGCTGGCTGGTCTGACCGTGCTGCTGGTCAGCCTGCTCTACGCTGGGATCTCCGGATTGGGCGGCGTCCCGGAAGCCAGCGGATTGATCGGCCATAGCCTTGGGATCCTGGGCTTCACGCTGATGATCGCCACTGAGACGCTGTATTCGCTGCGGAAGCGGGCCATCCGCCGCCCTTGGGGGCGGATGAGCGAGTGGCTGCGCTTTCATATCTTCACCGGCATCGTTGGACCCTACCTGGTGTTGCTGCACAGCGCCTGGAACTTCCACGGCTTGGCCGGGCTGGTGATGCTGCTGACGGTGGTCGTAGTATTGAGCGGGTTCACCGGCCGCTACATCTACACTGCGGTGCCGCGCACCGCCGACGGGATCATGCTGGAGGCGGAAGCGCTCGAGGCCGAGTTGGCGCTATTGGACTCGTCGCTCGGCACCGATCAGGCAACCGCAGGGAAGCAAGCCGCGGCTTCTGGGTCGGCTGCTTCCTGGATTCTGAGCCGGGCGCTGGTCGACTTGCGTGATCGTTGGCAGACCAGGCGCGCCTCGCGCGGACTGGATCCTGCCGCCCGAGAACGCCTGGAGCAGCGGGCCGCCGCGCTGCGTCGCCGGCGACAACTAGAACGCCAGATTTCCTCGCTGGCCACCGCCCGCCGCATGCTGGCGTTGTGGCACACCGTCCATATCCCTATCGGCATGGCGCTGTTTGTGGCCGCTTTCGCTCACGCCGCCGGCGCGCTGTATTACGCGACCCTCATGCGATGAACGGCTGCCTGGGGACTCGTCACTTTGTACGGAAACTGCGGACGCCGCTGTGAATAAGCCGCTCGGTTGTCTCACCGGAGCTGGACTCTTTGCTGCCGGCCTGACCGCGTTGGCGCTGACCGCGGTGGCCGTGGTCGGGGGCAACGCCATGTTCAGCCCGGGCAAGCTGAATGCGGTCACCGGCGATCAGCAATTGGGCGGGGTCGCCAGCCACTCAGACCTGTCTGCCGATTGCGCCGGCTGTCATGCCGCCCCGTGGAGCGGCGACATGATGGGCGACCGCTGCATGGAATGTCACACGGACATGCAGGACGAACTCGCCAACCCAACCAGCCTGCACTTCGGCATGGCCTCGTCCGCCAACTGCCGCGACTGCCATACCGAACACCATGGCGCCGAGGCTGACCTGACCCGCAACGATATCGTTGGCTTTCCGCACGAGCGCACCGGGTACTCGCTCCTGGCCCATCCAGTCGACGACGGCGAAGTCAAGTGCCTGGACTGCCACGTCGAGTCGCTGCGCAGTTTCTCGCAAGATACCTGCCTGGGCTGCCACCAATTACTCGACAGTGACTACGCCGAGCTGCACCTGGCCGACTTCGGCGGCGACTGCCTGGCTTGCCATGACGGAGTCGATCGCTACGGCGGAGAGTTCGCCCACGCAGTGTTCGTGCTGGACGGCCAGCATCTGGAAGTGCAGTGTTCCGCCTGTCATGTGGAGGCGCGCACCGTGGCGGCGCTGGAGTCGGCCCCCCAGGCCTGCCTCGACTGCCATAACACCGACGATATCCACGCCGGCCGGCTCGGTGGCGCCTGCGACACCTGCCATACCACCGCCGGCTGGGAAGGAGCTACGCTCGACCACCAAGTGACCGGGTTCGCGCTGCGCGGCGCCCATGATGAGGTCGACTGTGAGGGCTGCCATATCGACCGTCAGTGGACCGGTCTTCCGACCAATTGCGCCGGCTGCCATCAGCCGGACGACCCGCACCGCGGACAGTTCAGTCAGGACTGCAGCGCCTGCCACGTCGAGAGCGCCTGGTCCGACCTGATCTTCGATCATGCCCAGACCCGCTACGCGCTGGTCGGTGCTCACCGACAGGCGGATTGTGCCGGGTGCCACCAAGACGGGCGCTACGCCAACACGCCGACCGCCTGCGTCGCATGCCATCGGTCAGAAGACGAGCACAACGGGCAGTTCGGCGAGGATTGCTCGGCCTGCCACCAGCCGACCGAGTGGTCAGATGTGACCTTCGACCACGCCCTTTCGAGCTTCCCACTGACCGGGGCACACGTCAACGTGAACTGCCAGAACTGCCACCCCGGAGGTTCGTTCGCCGGCACGCCGACCGCCTGCTCAGCCTGCCACGCCGAGCCATCTGCCCATCTTGGGATGTTCGGCACCAACTGCGCCTCCTGCCATAGCACCAGCGCCTGGCTGCCGGCCAGCTTCAACGGGCCGCACAGCTTTCCACTCAACCACGGCAAGGCCAATGCCCAGTGCAGCACCTGCCACCCCAGCAGCTTGCTGAGCTACACCTGCTATGCCTGTCACGACGCCAATCGGATGCGCAACGAGCACGAAGGGGTAAGCAACCTGGAGAACTGTGTGCGCTGCCATCCCGGAGGCTCAAAAGAGGGATCAGGCGGGGACGATTGATCGTCGAGCCGAACCGGTTAGAATCTTAGGCCTGAACCGCACAACACTGTTGAACCAAAACCGCCGGCCGAAGCCGGCGACCGCTTTTTGCCGGGCAGCGGGCTTTGCGCCATTCTGGCTGGTGCTGCTGCTCGCCGGCTGCAACTTGGCTGGAGCGTCCGGTTCGCCGACCGCTACCTCCGGCCCGGCCGCGACCTTCCCGGCCGCAACTCAACTTCCGACGCTGGCGGCCACGGCCAGCTCGACCGCGGCTGCCTCCCACACGCAGCCGCCCACCACTCCCACCAGCGCCGCGACCAATTCGACAACCGGCGCCACCCGTATCTCATTTGGCCCTGGTGGAACCGGCGCCGAGGTGGAGGATACCCTCGCCGTCGGTTCGACCAAGCGCTACGTGCTACGCGCGCTGGGCGGACAGATCATGCGGGTTTACCTGGAGCCGTACGGGATCGAGCTCCGGATCCACGGCGCAGACGGCGCACTGTTGGACGATGTGGAGCGCTACGATCCATACTGGCGGGGCGCGCTCCCCTCCTCCCAGGACTACGTGTTCGAACTGGTCCACAGCCCGCCAGAGCAGGTCCCGACCGCGATCTCGTACCAGCTATCCATCGTCATCGTTCCGCCCGGGCAGTCAACCCTCCCGATCGAGTACGGCGACCTGGCCAACGGATTCCGGCTGACCTACTCCGATTACTTCGTCGAGGGTCCGCCGCCCGGTATCTACGATCTGAGCGGCGAGTCGGTTCTGTTGAGCCTGATCTTCGCCGGAACTGAATTCTTCCGTAGCACCAATCTTGCCGAGGTCTCACTGGTGGTCAGCGCCCACAACCTCGTGCCGGGCGAAGCCTGTGCGTTCCCGGCGATCGGCGGGCCGGAGATCTCAGCCGACTCGGTCGAGGTCGGTGGCATGACCTATCTGCGAAGGCACACCGGCGGAATCGCCGCCGGCAACTACTACGAACTGATCTCGCACTCGACCGGCCATGGGGACCGCTGTTTCTCGGTCACCTTCTACATTCACTCGACTTCGTTGGGCGCCAATCCGCCGGGGGTCGTTGAATTCGATCGGGCTGGGATCGAGCAGCACCTGACCGGCGTGCTCGCCAGCTTCCGTTTCATCGACAACTGATTCCCGCCAGGCTCCGCCTCGGCGCCATCAATTGCCCTTTGCCCAAGGGCGCCCACCTCCACCCGGCAGTACCCACGTCCCTGCAACAATCCCGGATTGCTCCTGTACCCTAGTCGAGATCGTCTGGATCCACAGCCCATGCCCGTTCGAAATGTCGACCAGGCTGCCCGCAGCAAACCGGCTGAGTTCGTGGCTATGCGCAGTCGCTTGTTACGACTCACACTTGCGATCGGGCTGGCTTCGGTGGCCGGCGTGGCCTGCACCCGCGCACAATCCGGCTCGACGGATCTGCCGTTGAATACGCTGGTGTACGCCGGGCTTGAGCGCAGCTACCGGCTGCTCGTCCCCACCAGCTACGACCCGGCCCAGCCGATCCCCCTGGTGCTGGCGCTGCACGGCGGCGGCGGCGACAGCGCCCAGATGTGCAACCTGGCGGGTGGCGTACAGGAACTCGCCGAGAGCGAGCACTTCCTGGTCGCCTGCCCGGACGGGATTGAAAACCACTGGAACGATGGCCGAGAAAACCAGCGCTATCGCTCGCAGGCCGAGGACATCGACGACGTCGGGTTCTTGCTGACATTGATCGACCAGTTGTCCGGTGAATACCAGCTCGACCCCAGCCGGATCTACGTCACCGGCGCTTCCAACGGCGGCATGATGACCCACCGGATGGCCTGTGAGGCGAGTGACACTTTCGCTGCCGCCGCGATCGTGATCGCCTCCAAGCCGTCGCTCACCGACTGTTCACCCACCAATCCGATCTCGATCCTGATCATGAACGGCACCGAAGACCCACTGATGCCCTACGAAGGCGGCGATGTCCATTTCTTCGGAAGGCGGCTGGGGCTGGTGCTCTCGACCGAAACCACGGTCGGGATGTGGGTCGGATTCAATGACTGCGAGCTGCCGCCCCAAAGCGAGCTCCTGCCCGATCTCGACCCGCAGGATGGCACGCGCATTCAGCTCGATACCTATTCGGGCTGCGCAGCAGGAACCGAAGTATGGTTATACAGCGTGCAGGGCGGCGGCCACACCTGGCCAGGCGGCGCCCAGTATGTTCCGCGCTTCGTGATCGGCCGGGTCAGCCACGACCTGCAATCGAATCAGGCCATCTGGGCTTTCTTCGAAGGCAGTGGCCGCTAGCCGGTTTCATTCTCGGGTTCGCGAATTGCAGGCTACAATGCGGTGGGGTCGGAGAGGTGGTTTTTCGCGCCGGTGCTTGGTCCTCCGCGGCCTTCCCACACAACTCAAGTTCGCGCTCTCGCCCAACGACGATTGAGTCGGCCGGCAACCGTGACCCGCACCGTCCAGATCGGACCTTTCTCTCAGTTCGCCTATCGCGTCGCAGCAGCAATCCTGCTGTCACTCGGGCTGGCGGCCTGCGACTTCGAGCCCAGCGTCACGCCCATCGTCTGGGTCACTCCGGGTGAGCCGCCCTTCCAACAGCCACTCGAACCGCCCACGGCGGAGGTCCCCGAAGAGCCCATCAATCCCGAGCAGCCTCCCACACCCGATATCGGTGAGATCGAAGGTCCGGAGTGCCTTACCGTCGGCAGCGTGGACTACTGCGTCGGGCAGGAGCTGGCGACCTCCGGCGGTTTGAACGTGCGCGACAGTGGATCGATTGCCGGGGAGATTGTGGCGGTGCTCCCGTGCGGCGCGACGGTGACCATCCAGGGCATGCCGCAAGCTTCTGGCGCAGACGGGCACACCTGGGCGCCGGTCGTCAGCAGCACCGGGCAAACCGGCTGGGCGGCAGTGGACGTACTGGATGCCGACCCGCCGACCTGCGCCATCCCTTCGGTGGGCGACATCTATCCCGGCGCTGGTGAGGACGTCTTCCTGAGTGACCTGCCGTTCGAAGAAGACATTTACGAACTCGATTTCTGGTGGGGTTTTGGCAACAACACCTTTGCCCAGGAGAACAAGTGCGTCTGGTATGAGCGGACCAGTGGAATGCATTCTGGCCTCGACTTCGGGCTGCCGTACAACAGCGAGCTTTCGTGGACCGGGTCTGAAGACGGAGAAGTTGTGGGGGTCAATGGCGAAGGCGTCAACCTGGGGGCCGGGCCGAACTCGATCGTCATCGAATCGGAAGGCTTCTACTTCCTGTACGGTCACACATCCGACGAAGAGCCCTCAGTCGAAATCGGGCAGACCATCCAACCCGGCGAGTTGATCGGTTATTCCGGCAACCCCAGCGGCGAGGACGGCGAGGGCAACGACCACTTGCACTTCGAGATCCGGCCAACCGACGACCGCTCGGTCGTGATCAATCCGTTGACCTTCATGGGCTCCGATCAGCAGTCGGTGCTTACCGACTACTTCGCCGGCGACTACGAAGGGGAGGAGGCCCCGATGAGTTTGGGCTACTATACTCTCACCACGCTTGCCGAGTGTTTCGAGGAGTGAAGTGACCAGAGACGACCGCGTTTCACTTGAGCCGCCCACGCTACAACGCCTAGCTGCCGCGCTGACCGCCGCGCTGCTCCTGCTGACGGTATCCGCCTGCAATGGCAGTGTTGGTGGATCGCCGACCGCTACGGCGACCGGCGTCGCCTTGCCGCCCGAGATCGAAGTCGTGACCAGCGATCAGGTCGCCAGCTACGACTGGGATGCTTCGGGAGCGGTGCTTTACGCAGTGCAGGCCGTGGACGGATCAGAGTGGTTCAGCTTTGATCCATTCACCGGAGCGACCACAGGCTGGTCAGGTCCCGGTCCGTCGCCGAACGTGCTGCAAGCGCTGGGCGCCGGAACGCAGATTCAGGGAACGATCGTCTCGCCCTCCGGGGGCGTGATCCTGTACGAGCGGTTGCCCGAAGGGCAGGCCGAGCCGGAAGCCGGAGCCCCCTTCCCGCCGTACGAATTGTGGGTTGCGAATGGTGACGCAAGCAGCCAGATGCCGGTCGAGGCGCGCTTCGCCAGCCGCTGCGGAATGTTGGAGCGGCGAGCGAGATGGCTGGAGAACGAGCGGTTGGTGGTCGGTGCGTGCAGCCCCTATCTTGGGTTACCAGCCTTCTTCGTCGCCGATCTGGACGCGCTTGAATTCAGCGTGTTGTATTTCACCGAGTCGGCCGGCGGCGATCAGGTGCACCCGGGGCAGCTGACCGTGTCCGGCGATGGCAGCTGGCTGGCTTTCGTCGACATCCCCCGCGGCGGGCT